>JBJTWJ010000068.1:0-8589 GCA_046081665.1 Alphaproteobacteria bacterium
TATAAAATATTTAAAAATTATACATAAAATCTAACTTTATTTATAAAATTTTATCCAAAACTGTTAACTATTAATAAAAATCAAGAAATATACTTTTTGGTTATTTTTTTCTTTTCTAGTTTTAAAAATTTCATTTGCATCGAATGTTTTGTATGGTATTTGACCCCCCACGATTTCTTTCAAATTAACTACCGTTAATTTGAAAGAAATCCGCTCCACCTGAAAGCGGGGGAGCTACAGCCTGAAGACTTCTCGAGGTTGTGGATAATGTGTAGGGGTGTAAGCCCTCAAGGGGGGAGCTTACAGCCCGAGTGCTTTGCAGGTTTTAGAATTAACGTAGGGGTGCACGACCTGAAAGCAGGGAAGCAACAGAGCGAAGGCTTACTGAGGTTGTGGATAATGTATAGTGATTCAAGATCTGAAAGCGTACAAAGCTTACAAAACGAGTTCTTAGCAAGGTTTGAAAAAAGTTTATAAGTAGTTAAAATTTAACAAAAATTGATGATTGTTTTTTTAACGATCGATTTCGCCAAAAACAATATCTTGGGTTGAGATTACAGTAACAACGTCTGCCAACATGTGGCCCTTAACCATAAATTCTAGACCTTGAAGATGTGCAAATCCTGGGGCTCTAACGCGACAACGATGCGCTCTATTACTGCCATTGGAAATGAGATAAACTCCAAATTCACCTTTGGGGGCTTCAACACAGCCATAAACCTCACCGGCAGGCACATGATAACCTTCAGTAAAAAGTTTAAAGTGATTAATCAAGCTTTCCATTGAATGCTTCATGGCATCTCTTTTGGGTGGCGATATTTTTGGGTCATCACAAAAAATTTCTCCCGCAGGCATTAACTCTAAGCATTGTTTAATGATTTTGATTGACTCATACATTTCTTGAACTCTCACTAAATAACGATCATAAGAATCACCATTTTTGCCAATTGGAATATCAAAATCGAGCTCGCTATATATTTCGTAAGGCTGATTGCGACGCAAGTCCCATGCGATGCCAGAGCCACGAATCATTGGTCCAGAAAAACCCCATTCTAAGGCTTGCTGTTTGGAAACGATACCGATATCAACCATGCGTTGTTTGAAAATGCGATTGTTGGTGAGAAGAGTTTCTAAATCGCTGATTTTTTTGGGAAATTCTTCAGCAAATTTGGCGATTTCTTCAACTAAACCTTTTGGCAAATCTTGATGAACACCACCGGGGCGAATATAAGCTGAATGCATTCTTGAGCCCGAAACTTTTTCATAAAAACCCATCATTTTTTCACGTTCTTCAAAAAGCCAAAGCAAAGGAGTCATTGCCCCAACATCCAAGGCCTGAGTAGTAATAGCCATGATGTGATTGAGAATTCTAGTGATCTCTGAAAATAAAACCCGAATAAACTGAGAACGGCGAGGAATTTTGCATTCCAAAAGTTTTTCAACAGCAATTGCAAAAGCATGTTCCTGACACATTGGTGAAACATAATCTAAGCGATCAAAATAGGGCACTGCTTGAAGATAAGATTTATATTCAATTAGTTTTTCAGTGCCACGATGCAGTAAACCAATATGCGGATCCGCTCGGGTGATAACCTCGCCATCCATCTCTAAAATTAGACGAAGCACTCCATGAGCCGCAGGATGTTGTGGCCCAAAGTTAATGGTAATGTTTTTGCTGTTGTGGTTGTTGCTTAGATCGGACACAATATTTAAAAATTGTTTGATATCAAAACTATAGCGATTTGTGCAAATAGCTTAAAATTAAATTAAAAAAACTTTTATATTTTTCTTTTTATATTTTATAAATCTTAAAAAAAAATTCAAACTCTTTTTTAAAAAATATTTTGCTTTAAAATATTTTTATCACTGATGGTGGTCATACCGCCAACAATAAGGGGAAGCATTTCAAAAGAATGACCCAGACAAAAACTTTGTTCTTGAAAAAATGGAATATCATTAGTTTTTTTAACAAAACGCTCAATGGCAATTTCAATGTTTTCAAGTTTTGGAGAGCCATGAAGATTGCCTTGCATAAAATTGCCCAGTACAATTGCTAATGGCCGTTGATGAGTTTCTTTGATGATTGTTGTGATTTGCTGAAAATAACGATCAAGCCTTTCGCCATCTTCACCTTCGTCTTCTAAAAAAAGAATTTTATCATGCCAATTTAATTGATTTTTGCAACCAAAATTTCCTGCGATCACACTAACACATCCGCCAACTAATTCACCCTTAATTTGCGAAAAATTATGATTTTTTAAATTTACCAATTGATAACTAAGGGTGTTAATATTGCCTTTGATTAAATTGATAATAGTTCGAGTTGAATTAACGCTAACTTTATCATAAGCGCATTGAATCAAGACAGGAGCGGTTATAGTTGGATATTGCCATTGTTGATGAAGAAAAATATTGAGTGATGTTATATCGCTAAAGCCAATAAAAATTTTATTTTTTTGGGGGCGATCAATTGAATAAAGATATTCGATGATTTCAGCACAACCATAACCTCCGCGAGCACACCAAATAATTTGCGAATTAGGATTTTCTAAAGCTTGATGCAGTTGTAAAAAACGATGTTTAGGACTAGCAGAGCTAAATTCGTGATTGTTTTTGTGGGCGATAGTGGTTTGTTCTTCAAGAAAAATATTGGCTCGAAAATTATGCAAAGTTAGAAATTCTTTCATGGCCTTAACCTCGGCTTGCGAGCAAGGGGTTGAAGGCATAACAATGTCGACAAGATTATTAAAAAACATTAATTTTATTATTTGCAATTGATCATCAGTAATATTAAATTTGCAACCAACAAAAAACAATTGCAACAATTTTTTGGGTTTTATAAAATTTTGTTTGAGCTATAATTTTAAAAAAATTTTAAAATAAATTTAGGGGATATTTTTTAGCGATATTTAATTTTTTAATGACGAATTTAACAAGAAATAACAACGATAAAATCATAATTTTCGATACGACTTTACGCGACGGTGAGCAAGCTCCTGGGGCAACGATGAATCTTGAAGAAAAACTTTTGATTGCCAAAGCCCTTGAAAAAATGGGGGTTGATGTCATTGAAGCTGGTTTTCCATGTGCTTCAAATGGCGATTTTTTAGCAGTTGAGCGCATTGCCCAAACTATTAAAAATTCAACAATATGTGCTTTGGCAAGGGCTAAAAAAAATGATCTTGAAAAAGCTGGTTTAGCCATTAAACAAGCCAATTCACCTCGTATTCACACTTTTATTGCAACTTCACCAATTCACATGGAATTTAAGTTGAAAATGTCGCAATCGCAGGTTCTGGAAGCGATTAAAGAAAGTGTTAGTTTAGCAAGAAATTTAGCGCCACAAGTTGATTGGTCTGCTGAAGATGCAACGCGATCTAATCATGATTTTTTGTTTAAAGCAATTGAAGTTGCGATAGACTGTGGGGCAAGTGTTATCAATATTCCTGACACTGTTGGTTATACCACTCCTGAAGAATATTACAATTTAATTTTGGCGATAAAAAATAATGTCAGCAATATTGACAAAGCAATAATTTCTGCTCATTGTCATGATGATTTGGGAATGGCTGTTGCTAACTCATTATCAGCGATGCGAGCAGGGGCAAGACAGATTGAATGCACAATTAACGGCATTGGCGAGCGAGCAGGCAACGCTGCACTTGAAGAAATTGTTATGGCAATAAAAACCCGTAGCGATTTTTATAAAATTGATTGTGCAATTGATACAACTATGATCACGCGAGTTTCCAAATTGGTTTCAAGTATCACTGGCTTTGCAGTGCAATATAACAAAGCAATTGTTGGGGCTAATGCCTTTGCTCATGAAAGTGGTATTCATCAAGATGGGATGTTGAAAAATCGCTCAACTTATGAAATCATGACTCCGCAATCAGTGGGGCTTGAAAAAACTTCATTAAAACTTGGTAAGCTTTCTGGTCGTTCAGCTTTCAAAGATCGTTTAAAAGATCTGGGTTATGAAATTTCTGAAGAGCTTTTAGATCAAGCATTTCAGCGGTTTAAAGATTTGGCTGATAAGAAAAAAGAAATTAGCGATGAAGATTTAGTGGCTTTGGTTGATAATTCAATTGTTAACAACAAATCTAATTTTGAGTTATTGGATTTGGAAGTTAATTGTGGATCTAAAAAATTTGCTGATATAAAATTAAAAATAAGAATTGACAGCAAAGAACTACAAACTAGTTTTGTATCCAAAGACGGTCCCGTCGATGCAATTTTTTCGGCAATCAAAAAAGCAATACCCCATGATGCAAGTCTGGAGTTATATCAAGTGCAAGCTGTTACGCAAGGAACAGACGCGCAAGCTATTGTTGTTGTTCGATTGCAAGAAGCTGGTAAAATTTATTCAGCGAGCGGTGCTGACACTGATGTGTTAGTTGCCTCTGCAATCGCTTATATTAACTGTTTAGATAAATTAAAAAACAAAAAGGAGTAACAATGTTTTCTAAATTTTTTTCATTAACCTCGAAAGATATTGCAATTGACCTAGGTACTGCGAATACATTAGTTTATGTTCGTGGTCAAGGTGTAGTGTTAAATGAGCCATCGGTGGTAGCGGTATTAAATGAGGGCGGTAAAATGATCTCATGTGCTTTTGGCAATACTGCAAAAATGATGTTGGGAAGAACGCCTGCTAAAATTGAAGCAATTCGCCCTTTAAAAGATGGGGTTATTGCCGATTTTAAAGTGGCAGCTGAAATGATTAAGCATTTCATTCGTGAAGTTAATCAAACTAAAAGCTGGCTAGGTCCATTAGTTATCATTTGTGTGCCATCTGGCTCAACACCAGTTGAGAGAAGAGCTATTCAAGATGCTGCGGAAGGAGCGGGTGCCAATGAAGTATTTTTAATTGAAGAACCTATGGCTGCAGCAATTGGTGCTAATCTTCCAGTTACAGAGCCTACTGGTTCAATGATTGTTGACATTGGTGGCGGAACAACAGAAGTAGGAATTTTATCGCTTGGTGGTATTGTTTATTCAAGATCAGTGAGAGTTGGTGGCGATAAAATGGATGAAGCAATTATTTCTTACATTCGTCGTTACCAAAATCTTTTAATCGGCGAATCAACTGCTGAAAGAATTAAGAAAACCATTGGTGCGGCTTGTCCACCAGAAGATGGTGACGGCGCTACCATTGAGGTCAAGGGTCGTGATTTATCAAATGGAATCCCTAAGGAAATGATTTTAACTGAGCGTCAAATTTCTGAAAGTTTGATGGAACCGGTTGAACAAATCGTTGATGCGATTAAAGTTGCCTTGGAATGTACTCCTCCTGAACTTTCTTCAGATATTGTCGAGCGAGGCATTGTCTTATCAGGTGGTGGAGCATTGTTAAAAAATCTTGATATTGTAATTCGCCAAGCAACTGGTTTGCCAGTTTTTGTAGCTGAAGACCCCTTGCTTTGCGTAGTCAATGGCTGTGGTAAAGTTTTGGAAAATACTAAAATGTTTCGTGCCACTTTGTTTAGACAGGACTAAATCTGCTTTAAATTTAATTTTTTAGTATTGTCAAAACCCTATGAAACAATATCTCAACTTCAGTTATAAAAAATCTAATCTTAGTATCCAGCAAAGTTTTAGCTTGGTTTTAAGAAAAATTGAGGTTTTGTTATTTAGTTTTTTATGCATAATATGCATAATTGTTTCAAGGCTAAGTGAAGATTTTTCAAAAAATATTTCATTCTGGTTTGTTGATATTTCTACACCAATTACTAGTACAATTTCTTTTCCTGTCAATGCTAGCATTTCGCTGTTAATTGATTTTAATGATCTAGTTAAAGCTAAAAAAGAAAATAAATTACTTCGCGAAGAGCTTCAAAAACTGCAATCATACTACATCACAACTTTAAATATTCATCAAGAGAATAAAGATCTTAAAGAAGCATTAAATTTTGTTAAAGACAAATCAACTAGCTATCGAGTTGTTCAGGTGATTGGTAGATCGCATCAAATTTTTAATAATAATTTAATCATCAATGCTGGAAAAAATCGTGGAATTCGTGAAGGAAGTTTAGTGGTTGGTAAACTTGGGGTGGTGGGAAGGATTGAATCGGTTGAAGAAGATAGGTCAAGATTGATTGTTCTTAACGATTCAGCATCAAGAGTTCCGGTTATGATTTCTAAAGCACGCTTGCGAGGAATTTTGGCTGGAAATAATAGCAATTTAATGGAAGTTGTTTATTTTGCCAAAGGTCGACAAGTTGAAGAGAATGATCTAGTATTCACCTCAGGGGATGGCGATACTCTGCCTTCGGGACTATTAATTGGTAAGGTAAAAAAAGCTGATGATAACTCTATTCAAGTTAGCATGATTGAAGATGTTGCTAATTTAAATTATGTTACTGTTATTGATTATTAAAAAAAATTGAAAATATTAATTAAAACCATTTACAGTTAATAAATGATAAATTAAGCAAGATATTTTTAAAAGTCGCACCTTTAGGCTTTGATCACGTTTTTTGAGATAAAAATCTTTAAAAAATGAAGCTGTATGTTCATACAGCTGAGGTCCGCGAGCGTTGCGTTAGCACGACTATTTAAATTTTAGAGATTTTTAGCCAAAAAGCATGTCGTTGCCGACAGCACGACTGAAAAAAAGCATGTCGTTGCCGACAGCACGACTGAAAAAAATCATGTCGTTGCCGACAGCACGACTGAAAAAATCATATCGTTGCCGACAGCACGACTGAAAAAATCATATCGTTGCCGTTAGGTACGACTGAAAAAAAGGATAAAGCTTAATTTATAAATACCTAATTGGTTCATTTATTAGTTGAAATGGTATAAGATACTTTAAATCCTTATTTAATTTAAGGCAAAATCTTCTTTTTTAATAAATTTGGTTTAGATAATATTAGTTTGACAATTTTATTTTTAAGAAATATAATTTTTGAATTATTTGACAACTTAAGATATTTTAATTGAAAATTGTTCTTAGAGATGAGTTCTTGTGGGGCAAGTTCTTCAGGGGTTCTTGGTAGTGAATTACATCGGCGAATTGAATTAGTTAGTTAAATTTAAATAATTATTTAATTGGTAAAAATACTGGTCGTTCACTTGAAATAGCAAAAAAAGCAAGAGCTAAAATATTGGCTAAAACTATGATTAAGCCAGTTCTTTGGCGTTTTGTCAAAATCTAAAGTTTGGTAATTATTTTCAAAACAAATTGAAAATAATCTAAAATTAGTCTTAAGTAGAAAAAAAATATAAAAAATTAAATTAAAAAATTGAGGTTGAAATGAAAATTTTTAATTCGCTTAAATCAGCAAAAAAAAGAGATAAAAATTGTAAAGTTGTGAGAAGAAAGGGTCGACTTTATGTTATTAACAAAACCAACCCTCGTTTCAAGGCTAGACAAGGTTAGTATAGTCTTTGATTTAGTTGTCTAGAAGCTTAAGTTTTTTTAATTAGTAAAATCTCATAATATTATCTAAAAATCATTATGTTTAATTGTTTTCTCTCGTATTTTAATAAAATATAATGACTTGCGATAATTCTAATTTAAAAAATAACAAAAATAATTTATTAAGAATTGGAACCAGAACCAGCAAGCTTGCTCTTGCTCAAGTTGCAGAAATACATTTACTGATAGCTGATCATTTCCCTGATTACAAAATTGAAATTGTCACCATAACCACTTCAGGAGATAAAATTAAAGAAGAAAATCTTGCTAAATTTGGCGGTAAGGGTTTGTTTATTAAAGAGCTTGAAGAAGCTTTAATTGACAATAAAATTGACTTAGCAATTCATTCGGCTAAAGATATTCCACCTGAGGTTGATCAAGCAACTCAACTGATTGCATTTACTCAGCGTCTTGATCCTCGAGATTGCCTGATTTCTCAAAAATATAAAAATATTCAAGAGCTTCCTAAAAATGCTGTGATTGGCACTTCTTCACCGCGCAGAAAAGCCATGCTTTTAAAACAGCGAAGCGATTTAAAAATAATTAATTTCCGCGGTAATGTTGATACTCGGTTACGCAAAGCTTTAGAAGAAGGCTTGGTTGATGCTACAATCCTTGCTATAGCTGGTCTGGAAAGGCTTGGCAAAAATCAATTAATTAAACAAGCCATTAATATTGATGAAATGCTTCCTGCTGGAGGTCAAGGAGCGCTGGCAATTCAAATTCGTAAAAACGATCAGCATCTTGCAAAAATGATTGCCAAAATTAATGACCAAGATAGTGCAATATGTATTCAAGCTGAGAGGGAATTTTTAAAAGAACTAGGTGCATCCTGCAATTCAGCGGTTGGGGTTTACGGCGAAATAAAAAACAAAAAATTATTTTTAAAAACTATAATCCTTGATCATGATGGACAAAGTTATTATCAAGCAGATGGTCAATGTAAAGTTACGCTGGAAGATGCTAAAAATCTAGCTTTAAAGCTTGCCAAGCAAACTAAAAAAGAAGCCAAAGAATTATGGTCAAAGATTGTTATACCATTTCCAATTTTTAATTAATCACATAAGGTATAAAGATTTAAGTTCAAATTTTTTGCTAAAAATCCTTAAAATTTAAATAGTCGCACCTAACGGCAACGACATCTTTTAAATATGTCGCACCTAACG
>JBJTWJ010000069.1:0-6056 GCA_046081665.1 Alphaproteobacteria bacterium
CAAAATATTTTTGAGATAAAAATCTTTAAAAAATGAAGCTGTATATCTATACAGCTGAGGCTTTTTGAAGATTTTTAGCCAAAAATATGAAGTTAGAATTTTAATTTTTTTTTGTTCTTTTAAAGATGGGATTTGGTATTACTGATCATTAAAAATAGCCAATTAATAAAAATAAAATTAGAAAATAATTTGCTGATAAAAAAAACTTCAAATTAAAAATCAACGCCGTAAAGTTTGTAAAAAACAAATTTTAAAAAACATGTTAAGCAAATTAAATTCACAAATTATTGAAGTGGTTGAAAAAACCGCTATCGCTTGTTATCCATGGATTGGCAAAGGCGATAATCATCAAGCCGATCAAGTTGCAGTTGATGCTATGCGTAGCACCTTGAATACCATGGCAATCTCAGGAACTATAGTTATTGGCGAGGGTGAACGCGATGAAGCACCGATGCTTTATATTGGTGAAAAAGTTGGCACTTCGGGAAGTAAAGTTGACATTGCTCTTGATCCTTTGGAAGGTACAACGATCTGTGCTAATGCTAGCGAGTCATCGCTGGCGGTAATTGCTTTTGGCGAAGATCAAAGTTTTTTGCATGCTCCGGATGTTTACATGGAAAAAATTGCCGTTGGTTCAAATCTGCCAGACGGGGTAGTTGATTTAGATAATTCGGTGAGTAATAATTTGAAAAATCTTGCCCAAGCTAAAAAAGTTTCGCTAAGTGATCTGATGGTGATGATTTTAGATCGTCCACGCCATCAAGAAATGATTGCTAAAGTTCGTGAAGCTGGGGCAAAGGTTCGTTTGATTGGCGATGGAGATGTGGCAGGGGTTATTGCCTGCACTAATCAAAAAACCCGAGTTGATATTTATATGGGAACGGGTGGGGCACCTGAGGGTGTTTTGGCGAGCTGTGCTTTAAAAGTTATTGGCGGGCAAATGCAAGGACGATTAATTTTTAATGATGATCAAAAGCAAATTCAAAGAGCCAAAAAAATGGGCATTGTTGATTTAAATAAAAAATATCGTGAATATGATATGGCAAAAGGCGAGGTGGTCTTCGCCTGTGCAGGGGTTACTGACGGTTATTTGCTTAAGGGTGTAAAAAAATATCCAAATAAATATGTTGTTGAGTCTTTGGTTTTAGATTCAGCTTCGAAAAAAGTTATTAAAACTAAAAGTGAAATTCTGTTATAAATTTTTTAAATAAAATAAGTTATGTTTAACAATCTTAAAAGATTTTTTTTAAAAACTGTTGTAATTGTTTCTAGTTTAATAACAATTAACATTTCTTACTGTTTGGCTGGCGAAGTTTTTCGTTTTGATCCCATGCACTCTTCAGTTTCTTGGCGAATCAATCATTTTGGTTTCTCAGATTTAACTGGAAAATTTACTGATGTTCAAGGCAAAGTTATTCTTGATGAAAATAATTATGTTAACAGCTCAGTTGAGGTGGTCATTAAAATTGATTCGCTTAGCACTGGCTTAAAAAAGTTTGATGATCATCTTTTGAGTTCAGATTTCTTTGATGTTAATAAATTTGCAACTGCAAAATTTGTGAGTAGAAAAGTTATGGTTATTAAAAATAATAATGCTAAAATTCTTGGAAGTCTTACAATCAGAGGCGTTAAGCGTGATGAAACTTTAGAAGTTAAGCTCAATAAAATTGGTGAAAATCCTTTGACCAAAGTTAGAACCGTTGGCTTTAGCGGATCGCTTAAAATTAAACGTTCAAATTATGGAATTACTTATGGTCTACCAAATATTGCTGACGAAGTTAAAATTGAATTTAACAACGAGCTTATCTCAGATGGTATTGAAGGCAATCTAAATTCCAATAAACCCGAAGTTAAATCGCAGTGGAAAATAATTGCCGATAAAAGTAAAATTGAATTTGTTGCCAAGCAAAATGATTCGGAAGTGAAAGGGCAATTTAAATCTTTTAGCGGTTCAATAAGCTTTGATCCCAATGATTTAAAAAATGCCAATTGTGAAATTAAAGTTGATATGACTTCGCTTGATATGTCTTACACAGAAGCTCTTGAAGCCTTGAAAACCGCTGGTTGGCTAGCAATTAAAAGTAATGCATCTAGCATTTTTCGTTCTGAAAAATTTGTTGTTGCCAATGGTCTCAAGCAATATCGTGTTAATGGTAATCTTGAAATGAAGGGCAAAACTGTTCCCATAGTTCTTGATTTTACATTGAAACAATTCACCAAAGACTACGCTCATATTATTGGAAAAACAGTAATCAAGAGAAGTGATTTTGCGATTGGCGATAGCGATCTAAAAAAATCCCACGGCGTTGCCAATCAAGTTGAGGTTAATTTTGAGGTTCACGCCCAGAAATAAACAAACTCTTAAAAATATTCAAACCTTACCTAGTGCTAGGGCTGTAATCCTCTCAAAGAAAAGCACCAGCCTGAGTGCCTACCGAGTGCTTATCAACTGCTTTACAAGATTAAAAAAATCAATGTTGAGACCCAAGACTTTTGCGACTAGTAAAAAATTTACAATTACAAATGACGAGGAAAAAAATTAACAATTTCAATTAATCAAATACCAAACTTGACTGTTGAATTAAGGAAGTTATAATCAAAAAATATTATCAATTTTTTAAAAATAATAATTCAAAAAAACATCACAAAACTAAATAATCCTTAACAAATCTTAATATAAAAAATAATTTATAATAAATTTTAATATGTCTATCTATCGTAACGTTGCAATTATTGCCCATGTTGACCATGGCAAAACTACTTTAATCGATGCTATGCTTCACCAAAGTGGAACCTTTCGCACCAATCAACAAGTTGAAACGCGGGTGATGGACTCCAACGATTTGGAAAAAGAGCGTGGTATCACCATTCTTGCTAAATGTACATCATTAATGTGGAAGGACCAAAAAATTAACGTTATTGACACTCCAGGTCACGCTGATTTTGGTGGCGAGGTTGAGCGTGTATTATCAATGGCTGATAGCACATTGTTGTTGGTTGATTCAGCGGAAGGGGTAATGCCTCAAACTAAATTCGTGCTTGCCAAAGCCCTAGCCTTGGGTTTAAAACCAATTGTTATCATCAATAAAATTGATCGAAGCGATGCCCGCCCTGATGAAGTATTAAACGAAATTTTTGATTTGTTTGTTGCTCTAAATGCTAATGAACAACAGCTCGATTTTCCTGTGCTTTATGCGGTCGGCAGAGACGGCTGGTGCGTTAAAGATATCGACAAAGATCCCCGTAAAGATTTATCACCATTATTTGATTTAATTTTAGAACATGTTTCATCGCCACAATTTGACACCACTGCTCCTTTCTCAATGTTGGCTACTTTGCTTGATCGTTCACCCTATTTTGGCAGAATGTTAACAGGAAGAATTTATTCTGGCAAAGCTAAAAATATGATGAATTTTAAAGCCATAAATCTCAATGGTGAAGTTGTTGAAAGTGGTCGTTTAACTAAGCTGATGGTTTTTCGTGGTGTTGAAAAAGTTGCGGTTGAAGAAGCAATTGCCGGCGATATTGTTTCAATTGCAGGTCTTGAGGAAGCTTCAGTTGCCGATACTCTTTGCGATATTGCGGTTACTCAGCCAATTAAATCAACGCCTATTGATCCACCAACAATGGCTATTACCATCGGCGTTAATGACTCACCGCTTGCTGGCACCGAAGGCTCAAAAGTCACTTCGCGAATGATTCGCGATCGTTTATTTTCTGAAGCTCAAACCAATGTTGCTATCAAGGTTAAAGAATCGGATAGTAAAGACTCCTTTGAAGTTGGTGGAAGAGGCGAGTTACAACTTGGAGTGTTGATTGAAAATATGCGTCGTGAAGGTTTTGAGCTTTCAGTTTCAAGGCCAAGAGTGCTATTCAAAAAATCACCAGAAGGTGAAATTTTAGAGCCAGTTGAAGAAGTGGTGGTTGATGTTGACGATAATTTTAGTGGCAGTGTTGTTGAAAAATTATCTTCGCGTAAAGGTGAAATGCAAGAGATGAAGCCATCAACGGGTGGTAAAACGCGTTTAATTTTTCTAGTGCCATCACGAGGTTTAATTGGTTATCAAAGTGAATTTTTAACTGACACCAAAGGAACAGGTGTTTTAAATAGAATTTTCAACAGCTATGCACCATACAAAGGCGAGATCAGCCACAAGCGTAACGGGGCTTTAATTGCCACTGATCCGGGTGAAGCAGTGGCCTATGCTTTGTGGAACCTGCAAGATCGTGGAATTATGTTTGTCAAGCCTCAACAAAAAGTTTATTCGGGAATGATTGTTGGTGAAAATTCCAAGCAAGGTGATTTGGAGGTTAATGTTTTAAAAGGCAAACAACTTACTAATATCAGGGCTTCAGGAACTGATGAAGCAATTCGTCTCACTCCGCCTCGCGAGCTTACTCTTGAAGACATGATAACTTATGTTGGCGATGATGAATTAGTTGAGGTTACTCCTAAATCCTTACGTCTTCGTAAAAAAATGCTTGACTCTAACGATCGTAAACGCTACTCTCGCTCTAAAGAGACACAATTTGATTTTATTTAAAAAAATTAAATTAAAATAATTTATAATTAAAAAATTAGAAATTAATTTTAAAAAAATATTTTTTTAAAAAAATTAAATTTAAAATTAATTAAATAAAGGAGTGGGTATGTCAAAGCAGAATGAACCTCTAGATAAAATCCAAGAAGCAATAAAAGAACAAGAAAGAATTGTTAATGATAAAAAAAGCGGGGAAGAAGGGGGTGTTATTTCCAAAAATCCTAAAGCTACATTAGCTATTACCGCTGTTATTTTTGCGGTTTTAGTGATTGGAATGATTGCAGCCTTTGGCGGGGTTGGGATGATTGATGGGGCTATGTTGGGAAAAGTTCTCTTAACTGGTGCTACCGTAGGAACAGCTCTTTACGGTGGATATAAAGTATTTAAAGCAATAAAAGGAGATAAAGATCAAAAAAATCTTGCTAGTCTTAAAAAAGTAAAACAAGATATTCAAAGATCTGGTGCTAAAGATAAATTGCGAGAAGCTCAAGAGGAATTAAAAAATACACTTCAACTCGAAAATGATAAACAACTTGTTAAAAGACTCCTAGCTGGAAATGAATATAAGGTGGGAGAAGATGAACATGTTAATTATAAGGACGCAAAGGGTAGAGAACAAACTCAGAAAATTGGTGAACTAAGCGAACAACAAAAATACCTTTATGATATTGGAAAAGCTAAAAAAGAACTTGAAGAGGCGATAAAGGAACTTTCTAAAACAAAAATTCAAAATGCGGATACCCAACTCGAAACTTTAATGTCTAAACTGGGAGTAACAGATTTTGATAAAAATAAAACAGGAACTGCAATGGTTACTCAAATCACTGATGCTGTAGATAATGTTATAAAAAGTAATGGTACTTCACAACTTGAAGATGATGATAAAAATAGATTAAAAGAAATTCTAAGGGCTTGTGTGGGGGTTGGCAGTGATGGCAATAAAATTGGTGCTGATAAAACAGATTATCTGGATGGAAAAAGCCGATTAGTTATTTTAACATCATTGAAAGACGCATTGGATGGTGCTGACCCTACTAAATTTAAAGCTGATACTACTGCGGGCAAGGATATTCCTACAACATTATCTGAAATACACAATAAAATTGCTACAGAAAAAGGAAAAACGAAGGAAAGGGCAAACCAAGTAGGCAGAGCAATTGTATGAGTATTATAAATAATCCAGTTAATTTTTCATAAATTTATTTACACCACATCACCCCATTTCTTTTTATAACTACATTTTTAATATCTTGCAATCCATTCGGTAAACCCTCAGGCTGTAACTCTCCCGCTTTAAGGGCTTGCACCCCTACATTAAATTTAAAACTCACCGAACACTGGGGCTGTAGGCTCCCCCTTGAGGGGGAGCGGGCGATCGTATCGCAACGGTAGTTGCGATAACGAGAGCCGTGGGGGGTTAGAAAGCCAGAAAGAGTTGCGATGTCAAGTTGTAGTAAAAACTCAGAACAAAAAAATAACCGAAAAAATATTTCTTGATTTCACATTCAAACATGT
>JBJTWJ010000070.1:0-8024 GCA_046081665.1 Alphaproteobacteria bacterium
AAACTAATTGTTAAATATTGTTTTGAAGGCTATGTAGAACTGCTAATGCAATTTTTTGATCAATAATTTTTTCAGCTAATTTTATGCCTTCAGTAATATTTACAACTTTTTTGCTGAGTAAAAAAGCAAAAGCTGAATTAAGAATTACAATATCGCGATATGGTGATTTTTCGCCATTGAGAAGGGCAAGTAATTTTTGAGCATTATTTTTAGGATCAAAACCCTGCAGTTCTTTTATATTAACTAATTCAAAACCAAAATCTTGCGGATTAATTATTATTTCCTGACTGATTTTACCATTTACAACTTCAAGCAAATAAGATTTGTTGGTGAGAGTTATTTCATCCATGCCATCAAAGCCGTGAACAATATAAGCATGATTTTTTGAATCTTGGGCAAGAACATTGGCAATTTTTGACATGGTGTCATAACGCGAGGTACCAATCAGCTGGAGTGAGCAATTGGCAGGCGAAAGAAGTGGACCAAGGTAATTGAAAATTGTTGGCTGTTGAAGTTTTTTACGAATTGGGGCTAATTTTTTTAAAGCAGGATGAAAATCAACAGCAAATAAAAAAGCCAAATTTTTTTCTAATAAATTATTTTCTATAATATTTTTGGTGTCGGTAATTTTGATGCCTAGTTCGAAAAAAATATCAGCGGAACCGGATTTTGAGGAGATTGCTTTATTGCCATGTTTGGCAACACAAATTTTTGCTCCTGCTACAACAAAGCATGTGGCACTTGAGATATTTAAGGTGTTAAGTTGATCACCACCAGTCCCGCATAAATCTAAACAATTTTTAGGAGCATTAATTGTGATCATCTCTTCTTTTAAAGCTTTGACCGCTCCAACAAAAGCATTGGCTGGTAGATTATGATTATTTAATTCTACTAAAAAATTAATGATTTGTTCTTCATTTAATTGATCGGCTAAAATTGCTTTAAAAATATCGTAGAATTGATGGGAATTAAATTGCGAAAAGTTTTTGGAAGTAATTAAGTTTTGTGAATTATTCATTTTTTATAACAACTTTAATATAAATAACTTTATAATGTTATTTATTAATAATTTTAACAAAATTATTAATAATTTGCAAACCAAATTCGCAGGCAATTGATTCGGGATGAAATTGAACTCCGTATATTTTTAATTTTTCATCAGCAATTGCCATAATAATTTCATCAGCAGTTTGAGCGGTAATTTCAAGATTTTTTGGACAAGTTTGGCGTTCGATAATTAAGGAATGATAGCGAGTTGCTTTGAAAGGTGAGGGGATATTTTGAAATAAATTTTTTTGATTGTGAAAAATTTCACTAGTCTTGCCGTGCACTGGATAGGTTCTAATTATTTTTCCTCCAAAAGCTTGACCAATTGCTTGATGCCCAAGGCAAACACCGAGCATGGGAATTTTTCCAGCAAATTCTTTAATTACCTCAAGACATATTCCAGCTTCATTTGGTGAGCATGGTCCTGGAGAAATAACTATTGCCATAGGATTGAGTTTAACAATTTGAGCGATAGTTATTTGATCATTTCTTTTAACTGTCACCTCTGGGTTACCAGCTTGAATGAGGTAATGATATAAATTGTAAGTAAAGCTGTCGTAATTATCGATCAGTAAAATCATTTTATTTAAATTTTGTGATAATCATCAAGACTGTATTCATCAACCTGAACGGCATCTAACATTGCAGTTCGAGCATCTACGAGAATATGTTTTTCTTGTAAATTGATTATGGTTTTTTCAAAAGCTAAATCAATTAAATCATGAACTGGTTTATTTGGCAAGAATTTAAATTTTATTGCGTTTTTGATTTTATGATTGGCACTTTGAGCTTCTTCGCAAAGTTTCATGGCATTTTCTAGTCGACCTAGATTATCGAAACGATCATTATTGATAAAAATTCCAGCAGTAAGTTGATCGCGTTGTGCAGAATTTTTGATAATATGTTTAACAACATTTCTTCCTAGCGAGTCACTAGCTGGAGTCGTGAAAATATTGATTCGTGAAAAATGATAAAAAGGTTTTAAGAAAATTTTTCCTAGACCTGAAAAAATATTTTGGAAAATTCCATCGATAGCAATTTGGGCCTTGTTTAGTTGCTCTTTAAGTGCATGTTTGGCAATATCATATTCTTCGGGTTTTTTGCCGTTAAACTCATATTTACGAAGTATTGAGATGGCAATATACATCGCCGATAAAGCATCACCAAATCGACCATTTAATTTTTCTTTGCGTTTTAAATTTCCACCATATCTTGCCAAAGCAATATCTGCTAAAACTGCAAAGACTGTGCTACACCATGCAATTTTTTTTCTGTAGACAATGGTTAAATCTTTGGAAAAGAATTGAGCAGGATGAATGGTTAGATAACCTCGAGTTAAAGACATTAAAACACAGCGAATAATGTTGCTAAAGAGATGACCAACATGATTAAAAAATTCTTTATCAAAACTTACTAGATCGTTATTTTGTAGCGCAGAAATTTCTTTGTAAGCATAGGGATGAGACATAATTGAGCCTTGTCCAAAATGAATAAGAGATCGAGTCATAACATTTGAGCCTTCAACGGTGATGGAAATGGGAGTTGAAAAATACGGGTTAGCTAAAATATTTCTTGGTCCACGAATGATTGCACTTCCACCCAGAATATCCATGCCATCATTAATATTCTGGCGAAATATTTCGGTTGAATGATATTTGGCAATTGCTCCAATAACTGCAGGTTTGACACCGCTATCAACTGCTCCGGCAGTGAATCTTCGCATTGCGTCAAGAGCATATGTTCGCGAAGCTATTCTGGCAATTATTTCCTCAACTCCTTCGAATTTTGCAATTGATGTTCCAAATTGTTCACGAATTAGTCCGTAAGCTGTAACTGTTCGTGAAACCAGCTTAGAACCACCTGAACTAGTTGCAGGAAGCGATATGCCTCTGCCAACTGATAAACATTCCATCAACATTTGCCAGCCTTTACCTAGACCTTTTTCCTTGCCGATAATTGCATCAAAAGTTATGATAACATTTTCACCGTTAATTGGCGAGTTAACAAAAGGGGTGGCGAGGGGATCGTGTCTACGACCTTGGCGAACACCTGAAGTGTTGTAAGGAATTAAAGCACAAGTAATTCCTACTTCTTCTTGTGAAAACATTAAACGCTCAGGATCGCGGAGTTGAAAAGCTAGGCCAATAATACTCGCATAAGCTCCAAGAGTAATATAACGTTTGTTCCAATTAAGGCGAATTTTGATTGAGCCATCTGAATCTTTAAAGATAACTCCGTTGGAAATAATTGAGGTTGCATCACTTCCTGCGGTGGGTTCAGTGAGGGCAAAACATGGCAATTCTTGACCAACTGCAAGGCGAGGTAAATAGTAATCTTGTTGGTCTTTAGTTCCATAGTGCAAAAGTAACTCAGCAGGACCAAGTGAGTTAGGAACCATGGTGGTAATTGCTAAAACAACGCTTCTTGAGGCAAGTTTTTCAACAACACAACTATGAGCATAGGCTGAGAAGCCAAGTCCACCATATTTTTTGGGAATTATCATTCCAAAGAATTTTTTTTCACCAAGATATTTCCAGACTTCAGGTGAAAGATCTCTTCTTAATTGAACATCATAATCAACGCACATTTTGCAAACTTCTTCAACTTCATTGTTTAAAAAAGATTTTTCTTCTTCGCTAAGCGTTGGATATTTTTCTTTAAAAATTTTATCAAAATTGGGACGACCAGAAAATAATTCACTATCAATCCAAGTATTTCCAGAGGTTAGGGCAATTTTTTCAGTTTCAGAAATTTTGGGTAATAATCCAAGTTGTTTGATTATTACAATTATTGGCTTGGTAACTAAATAACGGCGAATAAATTTAAAGCTAAATGACAAAGCTGTGATTATGTAACTTACCCAAAAGAATGTTGAGAAATTAAATTTTAAAAAAAATAATGCACCCCACAAAAACTGAAAAGGAGAGCTAAGGCGATTGTAAACAAAGAACAGGGCAAGTAACAGAACAATTACGTTGTAAAAAGGGATTTCTGTAGTTAAAAGACTAAGACTTTCAATAAACGATATTGTTGATAACATAATTATAGTGGTTGATGTTAAAAAATTTAGCTTTGTTTAGCTGTTATTGTTAATCGATAATTCACAACAACATTTAACAAGTTGACGAATTTGATTAATATATGAAGCTCTTTCATTAACTGAAACTGATCCTCTAGCATCAAGCAAATTTAGGATATGACTGGCTTTTAAAGCCTGTTCATAAGCAGGTATTGCTAATTTCTTTTCAGCTAATTTAGCTGATATAGATTTACATTCCTCGAAATTTTTAAACAAAGTTTCTGTATTGCTGTGCTCCAAAATGAAGTATGAGTTTTGATATTCACTTTGGTGATAGAGATCGCCATAGTTGAAAATTTCTTGTGGATTTTTGGCATCGTTCCATTGGATTTTAAGAATATTATCAACACCTTGCAGATGCATAGCGATTCGCTCCAAGCCATAGGTTATTTCTCCAGGAATTATTTCGCATTCTATTCCTCCAACCTGTTGCATGTAAGTAAATTGCGTAATTTCCATGCCATTAAACCAAACTTCCCAGCCCAGCCCTGATGCACCAACTGAAGGGTTTTGCCAATCATCCTCAACAAAGCGAATATCATTGTTTTCGATATCTAAACCAATTATTTCTAAACTTTGCAAATATAAACTTTTAATATTTGCAGGAGCAGGTTTTAGAAGAACTTGAAATTGGAAATAATGACTAAAACGATTGGGATTGCTAGCATAACGAGCATCTGTAGGTCTTCGACAGGGTTGTACAAAAGCAGTTTTCCAAGGTTTATTTCCAAGTGCTTTTAAAACTGTAAAGGGATGAAGGGTTCCTGCACCAACCTCGATGTCAATTGGCTGAAGAATAGCACAACCGTTATCTGCCCAAAAATTTTGTAAATCATTGATAATTTTTTGAAATGATTTCATAAGATTTAAAAAATTATATTTGGTTTAGTGTTTAAAAATCTTTATAAAAATTTTTAATTAAGCAATTAATTCGTTTTTAGCAAAGAAGAAAGCAATTTCATTTTGAGCGTTTTCTAAACTATCGGAACCATGAACTGAGTTAGCTTCAATCGATAAAGCAAATTCTTTACGAATAGTTCCTGCTTCTGCATTAGCAGGATTAGTTGCACCCATGATTTCACGATTTTTTAAAACAGCATTTTCACCTTTGAGAACTTGGACAACAACTGGTCCAGAAATCATAAATTTAACCAAGTCTTTAAAAAAAGGGCGTTGATTGTGAACTGCATAAAATTCTTGAGCATTTTTTTCTGAAAGTTGAAGCATTTTTTGTGCAACGATTTTTAAACCTGCAGATTCAAACTTGGCATTGATTTTGCCAGTTAAATTTCTTTCTACTGCATCTGGTTTAATTATTGATAAAGTGTATTCGATAGCCATATGTAAAATTATTTGGTTGAAAAAAACGCTCAGCTATTTAAGCTTTAACTTTAAATAATTGATATTATAATTTTGAATAAACTTATTTGAAATTGTTGAATATTCTTGATTTACAATTGTTTTAAAGCTATGTTAAATTTTTAAATTATTTTAGTAGTGCATTTAATCGATGCATATAATTGCGATATTTAAAAGCAATATTTATTTAAAAATTTAAGTAAAAATTAGCGTTATTAACATCAAAATTAAGAATGATTAAAATGCAAGTCAAGCTTTCAATTTTTCAAATTATTTTTCAATTTGTATTCAAATTGTAATTTGCAAATTGTAATTTGTTTTTGAATATTAAAAAAAATTAAAAATACTAGTAATGCCTAAAAATCAATTAAACTTTGAAGAATTATTTAATATTATTGAAAAAAAAATAAATAGTCCAGAAGTAAATTCATATATTTCAAGACTTAGTCAAGGTGGTGAAGCATCTGTAGCCCAAAAGGTTGGAGAAGAAGCGGTAGAAGTTGTTATTGCTAGTTTATTATTAGCAAAAAAATCAACAGCTCTTGATAATTCTGATAAGCAACTATCTTTACAACTTCGTCAGGATTTAATCAATGAAATTTGTGATTTATATTTTCACACGATGATTTTAATGGCTCAACATCAAATAAGTTTTGCCGATATTTTTCAAGAATTTTATCAAAGAAATCAATTAAAAAAATGACACAAATTATTGTAAGCGAATCTGCACTATCAAGAATTCGTGAAGTAAAAAGTAAACAGCAAAATCAAAATAAATTTCTAAGAATTGCTGTATCTTCTGGAGGATGTAGTGGTTTTCAATATATTTTTTCATTAGATGATAAAATTCAAGATGATGATTTGTTAGTTTATTCAGAAAATTCTGAAAATTTTGTGGTTACAGACTCAACGTCAATGCAATTTTTAGAAGGATCACAATTAGATTTCGTTTCTGAATTAGGTGCTCAATATTTTAAAGTGTCTAATCCAAATGCCAAAGCAAATTGTGGTTGCGGATCATCTTTTGCAATTTAATTTTTTTTTAAAAATAAATATTAAATTTTGAAATCACTTCCAAGATAAACTTCCTTGGCCTTCTGATTTTCAATAATTTGGTCCTTATTGCCTGAGACTAGAATTTTACCATCGTAAACAATATAAGCTCGATCAACTATCGATAAGGTTTCGCGAACATTATGATCGGTAATTAAAATGCCAATATTACGATTTTTTAAATGATTAATCATTAAGCGAATATCGTTAACAGCTATCGGATCAACACCTGCGAAAGGTTCATCAAGAAGAATAAAAGCAGGATTGGTAGCAATTGCTCGGGCAATTTCAACTCTTCTTCTTTCTCCGCCAGATAATGCCAAGGCATGTGATTTTCGAATATGGCTAATTGAAAATTCTTGAAGAAGTTCTTCTAATTTTTCACGACGTTTAACGATATTAGCTTCAGATATTTCAAGGATTGCCATGATATTGTTTTCAACATTTAATCCCCGAAAAATCGAAGCTTCTTGTGGCAAATATCCAATCCCAAGGCGAGAGCGTTGATACATCGGAAAATTAGTTATATCGATGTCATCAATTTTAATTATCCCAGAATCGGTTGGAACAAGTCCAACAATCATATAAAAGCTAGTGGTTTTTCCAGCGCCATTTGGGCCAAGAAGACCAACAACTTCACCTTGCTCGATGTGCAGACTAACATCACGAATTACTAATTTTTTGCCATATGATTTGGCAAGATTATTTACTTTGAGAATTTTCTTGGTCATTGTTATTATTGGTTTTTTTAAAGTCTTTGACGCTGTCGGTAATGATTACGGTAACACGATCATCCTGATTTTTTTGAGTGTTATTTTGATTCTGCTTGCCAATAAAATAACCCTTTTTGGTGGTTAAATTATAAACAAATTTTTCGCCACTAGCAATTGATGTTCCATTGTTTACCATAACATTTTTTTCCAATACAAATGTATTTTCATTGGGATCGAAAAATCCACTATCACCTGTAGCAGTTAATTCATCGCTAAATATTTTAACATGATCAAATGCTTCAATTTTTTTAATTTTGGTTGATTTGTTATTTAAATTATTGCTTTTATTTTCTGTATATACAACAATCATTTTATCGGCAAGTAATGACGAGTCTTCTTTTTCAACGATAACATTTTCACTAAACTCAACAAGTTGGTTTTTTTTAGTGATCGTTATCTTTTCAGAGCGGATTTTTGTAGGCTTTGATGGAAAATTTGATAAAGAATTTTTATTATTTTTTTTATTAACCAAACTTTTTTGAGTATTTATTTCGTTATTTGGTAAAGTTTCTATTTGATCATCAGTAATTGACTGGTTAATTGATTCGGCAAATGATTGGAAATTTAAGTTAAATAAAAACAAAAAAACATAAAAAATTATGAATATAAAATTATTAAAATGTTTAGCGGTTGTAATAAGTTTATGAAGCGCGACTAGTCCTGGGTATCGTTTTGCGGCCGCGCGCATCAAGACTAACCTGGCTCGCTATCTA
>JBJTWJ010000071.1:0-4141 GCA_046081665.1 Alphaproteobacteria bacterium
TTTAAAAAATGCCAAAGTTTATCTCAATATTTTTAATCAAAATCAACAATTAAAATCAAAAATTTTGAATTATTTTAATAGCATAGAAAAAAATTTACGATTTGAATTAGGCAAACAAATTAAATTAAGATACACTCCTGAATTAAGTTTTATTGAAGATAAAACCCAAGAAAGTGCCTTTAAAATTGAAAAAATAATTGCTGATGAAAAAAAGAATTATGACCTACAAAATCCTCAAACAAATAAAAAATAAATAACAACAATAAGTAATGAAGTCTGCTGATAATAAACAAAAAACAATATCTATTTTTGGCTCAACGGGATCAATTGGTAAAAATACTATAGCGGTTATAAAAGATCATCCTGAAAAATTTAAATTAAAAGCTTTAGTTGCTCAAAGTAATTTTAAAAGTCTTGCCATGCAAGCCCTTGAATTGAATCCAGAATTTGTGGTTATTGCTGAGGAAAAATATTATAAATCTTTAAAAAACGAACTAGCAAGTTTAAAAAAATGTCAAATTATTGCAGGACAAGAAGCTGTAAATGAAACAGCTAAATTAAAATGCGATTTATTTATTTGTGCAATTGTTGGTATTGCTGGAATGATTCCAACGCTTAATGCAATTAAATCATCATCAAATATTGCCTTGGCGAACAAAGAAGCAATGGTTTGTGGTGGAGATTTTTTATTAAAGGAAGCCAAAAGAAATTCTGTAAATATTTTTCCAATTGATTCAGAACATAATGCCTTATTTCAAATATTTGAAAAACAAAATTTATCAATGATTGATGATATTATCCTTACTGCGTCAGGAGGTCCATTTTTCTTTTCAGATGTTAATTTTCGTGATATAACCATAGCTCAAGCACTCAAACATCCTAAATGGCAAATGGGAAATAAAATCTCAATTGATTCGGCAACTATGATGAACAAAGGTTTAGAATTGATAGAAGCCTATTATTTTTTTCCATTAAAAAAACATCAAATAAATATTTTAGTTCATCCGCAATCAATAGTTCATGGTATTGTAAATTATAAAGATGGTGCAAGTCTGGCAATGTTGAGTGAACCTGATATGAAAGTTCCAATTTCATATGCTCTTGGTCATCCTGAACGTTTAAAAAATAATGCTAAAAAATTATCTTTAGAAAAAATTTCAAAACTTGAATTTTTTGCAGTTGATCAAAAGAAATTCCCAGCTATAAAGCTCTGCAAAGATGCTTTAGAAGAGGAGGGCAGTGCTTTGGTGGTTCTAAATTCAGCAAATGAAATAGCAGTTGATAAATTTTTAAAGGGTATGATAAGATTTGATCAAATTTATTCATTAGTATTTAAAACTTTAGAAAAAATTAAACATCAAAAGTTAAAAACTATTGACGATGTTATCTATTATGATCAGCTCGCCAGAGCTAATGCAACCACAATTAAAATCTAATATTTATGCAACTTATTCAAATTATTTCTCACAATATTTTTTCTTTTATTCTAGTCATTTCGGGAATTGTATTCATCCATGAATTTGGACATTTTATTGTCGCAAGATTATGTGGTGTAAAAGTTGAACAGTTTTCAATTGGTTTTGGCAAAAAACTTTTTTCTTTTAAAGATAAGAAAAACACCGAATGGAAATTTTGTTTATTGCCATTTGGAGGATATGTTAAAATGTATGGCGATTCAAATGGCGCTTCAATTCCAGATTTTGATTTAGTTAAAAAAATGTCAGAAAATGATAAAAAAATTTCATTTATTGCAAAAAATGTTTATCAAAGAATGGCGATTGTATTTGCAGGTCCATTAGCCAATATAATTCTGGCAATTGTAATCTTTACAATTCTTTTTAGAATTAATGGCATTGCCAGAATATCGAATATAATTGAAGATGTTGTTGATAAAAGTCCTGCCATGAAAGCAGGTTTAAAACCCAAGGACGAGATTATCGAGGTTAATGGCAATAAGGTTTTTGATTTTAACCAAATTAAAACTACAATTATTTTTAGCGTTGATGAGCAAATGGAATTTAAAGTTAAACGAAAAGATAAAATAATTGATTTTGCAATTACTCCTGAATATGTTGAAACAAATGATATGGTTGGTGATAAAACTCGTATTAAAGTTATTGGAATTGTTGCAGGTGAAGTTTTTTATGATAAGGTTAACCTATGGCAGAGCTTTATCGAAGCTAACAAAGAGAGTTATCAAATTTCAGTAAATATTATTCGAACTCTTGGCCATTTAATCACTGGTTATATTCCAGTTAAGGAATTAGGAGGTCCAGTAAAAATTGCTCGCTATTCCTCCAAGACCATTGAGATGGGCTGGAATGTGGTTTTGTGGTTTTGTGCTTTAATTTCTTTAAATCTTGCGATTATGAATTTATTACCAATTCCTGTACTCGATGGTGGTCATCTGTTTTATTATATAATTGAAGCAATAATTGGTAAACCAATTTCACCGCGAATTCAAATGATTGGCTATAAAATTGGTTTTGCCTTGGTGCTAACCTTAATGATCTTTACAATATTTAATGACGTTAGAAATTTGTTTGTTAAATAACGTTTATTTTGAGGCGTTTATTTTGAGCTTTTATTTTGATAAAAAATCAGAAGTTGAATTAACTTTTTGAGCATTAGAAGCACCAATGCCGGGTTAAGGAGATAAAAGAGCTAAAGCGCAAGATGAGGTAGTTGATTTACTAGGGTTGTCTTTTTTCTTATTTATTGCATCAGCAATTATTGCAAGGTTTTGTTGAAAGTTAGCTCTTTTTTTAGTGTCAATTTCAAAAATATCTCGAGGTTAAAATTAATTTAATTTAAATGTTTTATTTTTTAATTTGTAAATTTACATAAGGTATATTATGTAAAATAAGATAGAAAGAATCACATTGAAGTTCTGGATTGAAACGAAATTATTGAGTGTAAATTTACTAATATTGAAACACAGATTTACTAATGATTTGAAATAAAAACATTTTGTCTAAAAATAACAGTAAAAATAAATTTAATTTCATTTCATATAAAAATGTTTAGCAAATATTCTAATAAAGCCTTCTCTCTTATTGAATTGTCGATTGTAATTTT
The DNA here is from genome assembly GCA_046081665.1 of Alphaproteobacteria bacterium. Taxonomy (GTDB): domain Bacteria; phylum Pseudomonadota; class Alphaproteobacteria; order Rickettsiales; family UBA1997; genus CAILUF01. Next base: position 3,079 of record JBJTWJ010000071.1, read on the forward strand.
AATAATTGGTATCTTGGTAGCAGGGGTAACATCTTCATCCAGACTGGTTAAAAGAATGAAAATTATAACCGCACAAAACCTTACGACAAGTTCACCAATTTCTTCAATTAAAGACTTAATTTTTTGGTATGAAACTTCGTTAGATAAAAGTTTTAATGAAAGTGAGGAGCAAGATGGAAGTTTTCTTACAACATGGTATGATTTAAGTCCGCAAAATGTTGATAAGATTAATATTTCATCACCTGCAAATAATGCTAATCAACCGCGATTTATAGAAAATTTAATAAATGGTTTGCCTGGGGTACGGTTTGATGGTAATGATTATTTTAGTGTTAATGCAAATATGTTTGTAAACACTAACTTTACATTAATTATGGTTGAAAGAAAGGAAACGCTTGGTTCAACTTGGCCAATTCATTGGAATGTTACTTGGAGTGGAATCTGTAATTACAACGAATGTTTTCATATTGGCTATAGAACTGATAATAATTTTACATTTGATTTTTATGCAAGTAGTACTGAAGCCACCAGCAATGAATTGATGGCAATAAAACCAAAAATTCATACAATGATTTTTGATCGTAGTTTTGGAAAAAAATATTGGGTTAATGGTGGAGTAAATCCTGATGCCGTTCAAACTTCGGCAATGAGTTCATGGGCTTTAATTCCTTTAACTCTGCCTCGAACTGGATCAATTGGTTCAGGATATCAAGGATCTTTTGCGGAATTAATTTTCTTTAATCGTGGAATAAAAGACGAAGAGAGAATTGCAATCGAAAGCTATCTTTCAAAAAAATATGCAATTCCCTTAAGTTAAATTTAAATTAAAATGACAATTCGATGAGTGAAAAGGCCTTGTTGGCTTTTATTTTATTAATTGCCATTTTATCTCCAAGAGTGTGTGTTGCCCTGTTTAACAGTGGGATTTCAAAAAGCGCCTACCAGAGATCGAAAGGGGGCCAGGCCAAACCTTACCCTGAGCTACAAACAGGGAAAGACCGATCGGATCAGTTCCCGACGGCCGGTTGTGGATCTTTCTTGGCCGGAAGGAGAGTTTTTTGCC
>JBJTWJ010000072.1:0-2945 GCA_046081665.1 Alphaproteobacteria bacterium
AAATAACTTTTAAAATTAATTACTTGGTAATTTAGAAAAATTTTATCATAAATAAAGTTATAAAAAATTCCTGATAAAAAACCTCTGCTATTTTTAAAAAAAATTTCTTTAAATTTTTGGCAAATTTTTAAGAAAAATAATTTTAATTTCTCAGTTAATAACAGCAAAGATTCTTACTGGCCATGGCTCTTTAGCCCTTTTATTTTTGCCTTAGGCTGTATTTTTTATCTCAAATTCCCAGATGTTTTTCACAACAATATAAAAATTTTTGTAATTTATTTTGTTAGCAGTTTTGTATTATTTTTTTATAATTTTTTTCGCTCAAAATATCTAATTTATTTGTTTATTGGCAGTTTTTTATCAGGAATTTTTTATAACTTTATTTATGATAAAATTTTTCTAAATTACCAAGTAATTAATTTTAAAAGTTATTTAAAAACTTCAGGAGTGATAAGAGAAATTAAACCATTCTTCAATCCAATAAATCAGCTGTGGGGAGCTAGTCTGCTAATTAAGGATCCTGTCCTTGAAAAAATAAATTTTAATGATTATCGCAATCACTTTAAACAAAAAAAATCCAGAAAATACAACAATAAAAAGAAGTCAAAAATTAAAAAAAATTCTCTACACAAAAACAACAAAAAATTATCCAAAAAAATAGCTAATAATTCCCACCAAGCATTGAAAAGTAAAGATAAATTACCAAAAAATTTTAAAAACTTAATAAATTTAAAAAATTTTCCAGATCTTGATCGAAAAATAATTGACTATCGCCAAAACAGCAATCAAGGAAATTTTATAACAATTGCCAACAAGACATTTCTTGCACAACCTCCCCCTTATGTTAAAATTAGTGTTTTGAAAAATTTTGAAAATTTGAAAATCAATCAAGACTTCAATGCCATAACTCTCTTCCAACCCTTAAAACCCAAGGAATTTAGCGATGATTTTGATTTTGAATTATATTCACGACAGCAAAAAATTGCTGGTTATGGTTTTGCAATAGCTATTATTGATAATCAACTATCTTCAGCAAATAATTTAGAACTTGTTCATAATTGGCAATTTTATTTAAATAAATTTATTGATTTTCAAGATAATTTTTTTGCTGATCTTAGAAAAAAAATTACTAAGCAGATTTTTCAAAACATTAACTATGAACAAGGCTCTATTGCTCTTGCCTTACTGATAGGCGATCAATCAAAAATTAGCGATAAAAATCTTGAAAATATTCGTCAATCTGGGCTAAGTCATTTATTATCAATTTCTGGATTTCATCTATCTTTGGCTAGTTTATTTTTTCTGGTTTCAATTCGTAAAATTCTAAGCTACTACTCACCCCTAACTTTACGCTTTGATCTAAAAAAAATTTCAGCATTTTTTGCCCTATTTGCTAGTTATTTTTATCTAATGTTAAGCAACGCTCCGATCCCTGCTCAAAGGGCTTTTATAATGGTTTTATTTTTAATCTTAAGTTACTTTTTTAATGAACAATATAACGGCAAAAGAACCTTGGCAATTTGTTTTTTTATAATCACTCTTTTTAATCCTTATCAATTATTTAACCTTAGTTTTCAACTTTCATTTATTGCCATATTGGTGATGTTATGCTTTTATCACGATTATCATCAGAGAATCTTTAATCCAGATCGCGATTTAAGATTAATGCGCGAAAAAAAATTCTGGGCAAATCGTTTGTTTCATAATCTAAAAAAGATTTATCACTATTTTTATGAAATTTTTTTAATATCAACAATAATTCAAATTGCTACCCTACCCTTTCTTATTTATAGCTTTAGTAACTTCAGTTTGATTGCCCCTTTAAGCAATATTATTGCCATTCCTTTGACTTCCTTATTAATTATGCCAAGTGGTTTTATAGCTCTTATTTTAATGCCTCTTAATCTTGAAAAAATTCCCTTAGTTTTTATGGAATTTAGTATCAAAATTCTTCAAAAAATAATTGATATTTTTGGACAATCTTTTCTAACAAATTTTCATTATCATAATCCATCACAACTCTTTTTACTCCTTAGTGCATCTGCAATTGTTTTATTTTGTTTGTGGCAAAATAAAATAATGAGAATTTTGGCTATCATAATTTTTCTTAGCAGTTTTTTTATTGACAATTTTTCTAAAAAACCATCACTAATAATCTCTGGCAATCAGAATTCTTACGCTATTTTTAACCCGAGAACAGGTCTAGAGTTTAGCGAACTGAGATTAGTTACCAAAAATCATAAAAATTGGCTGAAAAGATATAATCAGAAAAAAATACTTTATATCAACAGTTGTGATAAAAACTTAAATAACAATAACTTTTGTCAAACTTGCACTAAAACAAATAAAAATAATTATTGTGTTGTTTACTATCAACATCAATCAGTAGTTATTATAAAGAAACGAAGTCAAATTTCCCAGCTTTGTAGAAAAAATTATGATGTCGTTGTAAATCTAACTAAGAGCTATCAAACCCCATATTGTTATCAACAATTCAAAAATAAACCGCTAATCATTGACAATATTGATTTTGTTAATAATCAAACCCTAAAACTTTTCTACGATAAACGACAAAATAAATTTCTAAATTATAACAAAGATTGAATAATAAAATAAGTAACAATATCACCAATCAATTCAAATAGCTAGGAATAACAGCAGAAGTGGTGACCCCAACGAGATTCGAACTCGTATTTACACCGTGAAAGGGTGACGTCCTAACCGTTAGACGATGGGGCCAAAAAAACCTAATAAATAAATATTTTTTTACTATGTAATGATTATAAATTCTATTTTAAATAATAACAACAACTTTATAAAGTTTTTTTTCAATTAAATATTTATTCAATATTTAGGCTCTTTAAGCCCTCTAATAACATTTCAACTAATAAATGAACCATTTAGGTATTTATAAATTAAGCTTTATATTTTTTAGTCGTGCGTAA
>JBJTWJ010000073.1:0-1932 GCA_046081665.1 Alphaproteobacteria bacterium
ATTATACCAAATCCCATCTTTAAATAAAATTATAACAAAATATTTTTGAGATAAAAGTCTTTAAAAAATGAAGCTGTATATCTATACAGCTGAGGCTTTTTAAAAATTTTTAGCCAAAAAGATAAAGCTTAATTTATAAATACATAAATGATTCACTTATTAGTTGAAATGGTATAACACAAAGTCAAAGTAAGGTAATAAAAAATTAAATTATGTTAAAAGTAAATTATTTATTAAAAACTAACCATGTCTAACATTTTTACTTATTCCTTATTGCCTTTAGTTTGTATTTTTGCAGGGTCGTTTTTGACATTGTATTTTAATCGCAAAAACTCGCAATTACCAATAAATTCTTTGCAAAAAATTACTGATCTTGAAAAGGAAAATGCAGTATTGCAGGAACGCCTAGGATTGTTAAATAAAAATATTGAAGAAAAAAATTTTGCACTAACTGATCTTCAAGCTAATAATTTGCAAATGCAAAAGCAGTTAGTGATTTTCGAAAAAAATAGTAGTGAAACAGATGTTCAAATTAAAAATTTTCTTGAGCAAATTTCAGAATTTAAAAATTCACAAAATCAACAAATTGCTGAAAATTTGCAATTAAATAATAAAATTCAAAATCTCGAAAAAATCAACGGTGAGTTAGGTTTTGAAAATAAAAATTTAAAGGAAAATTTACAAATTTTTAAGTCAGAAATATTTAAAAACCAAGAGCAAACTAATCAAAATTCTTTGATACAATTTCAAAATTTGGCCAACCAAATTTTTGAAGAAAAATCTCAAAAATTTAACGAAGTAAATTTCAATAATATTTCCTCAATTCTTCAGCCTCTTGGTAAAAATATCGAAGATTTTAAAAAACAAATTCATGAAGTTTATGATAAAGAATCTAAAGAACGATTTTCTTTAGAAAAAGCTGTAAAATTATTACAAGAAAATAGCCATAAAGTCAGCGAACAAGCCAATAATTTGGCTAAAGCTTTGCAAGGAAATAATAAAAAATTAGGCAATTGGGGTGAGATGATTTTAGAAACAATTCTTCAACACTCTGGGCTGATTCGTGAAGTTAATTATTTCAAAGAAAAATCTTTTGTAAATGATGAAGGTAAAAATTTACGACCCGATTATAAAATTTTATTACCCGATGAACGCCTTGTTATTATTGATTCTAAGGTATCATTAACCGATTATGAAAAATATTGCAATTGTAGTGAACAAGATCAACAAAAAACTTTTGTTACCCAACATGTGAATTCAATTTACAATCATATTGATGATTTAGGACAAAAAAAATATCATGATTTAAAGAAATCGCTAGATTTTACAATCATGTTTATACCAGTTGAACCTGCTTATTTGTTGGCGATGCAATCTGATGATAAGTTGTGGATTTATGCTTTTGAAAAAAGAATTTTATTAGTTAGCCCAACTAACTTAATTGTTTGTTTGAAATTAATTAATGATTTATGGCAACGCGAAATTCAAACTCGCAATGCCTTAAAAATTGTTGAAAGTGCTGAAAAATTTTATGATAAATTGGTCAATTTTTCAGAGAGTTTTGTTAAAATTGGCAATCAAATTGAATCGCTTGGCAAGGTTTATGAACAGTGTGTTAATCAATTCTCCAAGGGTCGAGGCAATTTAATTAGCAAAGCTCAAAATTTTAAAAATCTCGGATTAAAATCACACAAAAAAATTCCAGAAATTTTAATTGAAGAAATCGAATTGGATAATAATGATTTAATTGATCTTGATAATTCTTCATCATCTCCAGTTAATTTAAATATTAATCAACAAGAAATAACTAATACCATTTCAACTTAATAAATGATAAATTAATCAAGATATTTTTACCAGTCGTGCTAAAGCAACGACATAATTTTTGCCAGTCGCACCTTTAGCCAACGACAGATTTTTGAGATAAAAATC
>JBJTWJ010000074.1:0-18290 GCA_046081665.1 Alphaproteobacteria bacterium
TTTAATTTTGGAAATTTTAAATTAAAAATCATCAATATTAAACGATAGAAATTTCGCATTATTTTAAGTTTACTTTTACCAATTTTTTTGTCATAGTCATATAAAATTGGAATTTCATCTAGGCGAAATTTATTCCTTGCAATTTTGATTAATAACTCGCAAGTGTATGTAAATTCTGGTTCAAGAATAAAATTATCTTGATAGTTTTGATAAATTTTTTTTAGGGTTTGAGCTTTGTATACTCTGTATCCACTGGTGTAGTCCAAGATATTTTTGTTATGTATATTTTTTACTTTAAAAACAGTTTGTAAAATTATCGAGGTGGTTTTGCTAATAAATCTGCGATGAATTGGAAATGAGTGAATGATGCTTTTTTCATAAAAGCGTGATGCAACCAAAAAATCTAAGGAATTTTTTTCAAAGTATTTGACTAAATCAGGAATTTGTTTTGGATTATGAGTGTTATCAGCATCTAAAGAGATTACAAGATCGTCATCATTGCAATTTTTAATTAAATGCAAAAAAACTTTTTTATAAGCTCGACCCAGACCTCTTGTATTTTCAATTGGCAAAATGGTTATCTTGTTATTAACAGAAAATTTGTTAATTATTTGCATTGAGTTGTCTGTAGTTCCGTCAAGACAAAAGATAATTTCAAAATCTCGTTGCAAAATATGCAATTGAAGTGTTAAATCTGTGAGAAGTTTATTGAAATTTTGTGCTTCATTAAATGCACAAAGAATGATTTTAAGCAAAATGAGTAAAAGTTAAATTAAAGGAATTTACAATTAAATTTCTAAAAACTTATGCAAATAAAAATTAAATTAGAAAGATAATTTGGTAATTAGCAATATTGTGAATAATGAAAAAAAATTTTACAATTAAAAAATTCGAAGCTCTAATTATTGGAGCAGGTGGTGCCGGATTGATGTCAGCGATTAGTGCTCATGATCAAGGTTTAAAAAATATTGCAATAATTTCAAAAGTTTTACCAACTCATAGTCATACTGTTTCGGCAAAGGGAGGAATTAATGCTAGTCTGGCCAATGTTAAAGACGATGATTGGAAATGGCATGCCTATGATACAATTAAAGGAGCAGATTATTTAGCTGATGTTGATGCTGTTGAAATTCTTTGTCAAAATGCTAATCAAGCTATTTTAGAACTTGAAAAATTTGGAGTTGTTTTTTCACGAGATGAAAATGGTAAAATTGCTCAAAGAGCATATGGCGGACAAACTTTAAATTACGGATCAAATCAATTAGCTTATCGAGCCTGTTATGCTCAAGATAAGACTGGTCATACTATTACTCATACCCTAGAACAGCAAGCTTTAAATCGAGCAATTAAATTTTTAAACGAGTTTTTTGTATGCGATTTATTGATAGAAGATAATAAAATTTATGGGTGTCTGGCTATTGATTTAAACTTAGGAGAATTAGTGGTAATTATCAGCGATCAGGTTGTGCTTGCTACGGGAGGATATTGTCAAATTTATCGTAACACAACTTCATCAACAATATGCACCGGAGATGGCTCAGCTTTGGTTTTCAAAGAAGGTTTTTTTTTTTGCAAGATATGGAATTTGTTCAATTTCATCCTACGGGAATTTATGGTAGTGGATTTTTAATTACTGAGGCAGTAAGAGGTGAAGGAGCATATTTAGTCAATGCTTTAGGGCAAAGATTTATGGAAAAATATGCCAAAAATATGATGGAACTTGCTTCGCGAGATATTATTAGTCAAGCAATTGCTCAAGAAATTTCTTTGGGCAATATTGATAAAAATATTGGTGATTGTGTTTTTTTAGATATGAGACATTTAAGTGAAGAAACTTTAACTAATAAAATTCCCAATGTTGTTGAGATGGTAAAAAAATTTTGTAAAAAAGATGTTCGTAGTGAATTAATTGCAGTTGCACCATCTGCTCATTATAGTATGGGAGGGGTTCCTTGCCAAATTGATGGTATGGTTTTAGAAGGCTTATATGCAGTAGGAGAAGTAGCATGTTTATCAGTTCATGGAGCTAATCGTTTAGGTTGCAATTCTCTATTGGATTTAATGGTTTTTGGCAAGATTGTTGGCGAGAATTTATCAAAAAATTTTCAAAAAAAATCAGCAATTGTTGCAAATGATTTTGAAAGAATAGCTTTAAAAATTGCTGATCAAAAAATTAATAAATTTAATTCAATATTTAAGAGAGAAGAAGATAACGATATTGAGCAAGAAAGTTGTTATGAAATTAAAGAAACTCTTCATCAAATCAACGAAAAATGCCTAGGGGTATATCGCAATTGCGAGCTGTTGCAAGAAGGTTTTGAAGTTATGAAAAATTTATATAAAAAATTTAAAAAAATTAAAATTAAAAACCAAGAATTAATTTGGAATGATCAGCTTATAGAATATCTGGAATTAGAAAATTTGTTATTAAATTCTCTGGCATCTTATTTTAGTGCATTAAATCGAAAAGAGAGTAGAGGTGCTCACTGTCGATTTGATTATGCAAAGCGTAATGATCAAGAATTTTTAGCTCATAGTTTGGTGAGAATTGTTGATTTTGCAGAAATAAAGATGGAATTTAAATTAAAGCCAGTTAAAAATATCTCTTTAACCAAGGAATTAAACCTCGATCTTCAATCAAGAAATTATTAAAATGCGATATAGTGCAAATTTAAACATCATTATCAAAGCTTTAGAAAAGGCCACAAATCACTTAGCAAGAGATTTTATTGAATTGGAAAATCTGCAACCAAACCCTAATTCAGCAAATAAATTTGCAATCTTAAGTCAAAATCGAGTTAAACAAATTTTAATTGATGAGTTCACTAAATTTCGTGCAGATTATGATATTAAATTTTCCGATGGACAAGAGATTATAAGAAAAGAAAATAATGAATATTGTTTTGCGGTTATTGTTCTAGATGGTATCGAAAATTTAGCTCGTTCAAATCCAGACTATGTTACAGGAGTTGCATTGTTACACAGAGGAAATGATAGTCAGTATGAAACTGTAGCATTGGCAATTTTTAAAGTGATTGGTGGCGAATTATTTTACTGCGAAAAAGGTTTTGGTGCTTATTTAAATAATCGTCGTTTAAGAGTTTCTAAGCGAAATCATCAACAGCAGATTATTATCAACGATAGTTCATTGCTATTAGAAAAAAACTCAATTTTAAGAAATTATGGTTGTCCAATTCTTAGTATTGCATATTTTGCAAGTGCTCGATGTGAAAAAATTTATCTTGAAAAAAATTATTCTTTTGTCAAATATTTCACATTATTAGCTAAGGAAGCTGGAGGAAAGGTTGAGGAGATCAATGAACAAATAGTTGTTAGTAATTTATAATCATAAACTACTGTTCTTTGTTTTAATTCACTTTGCTTATTTTTAACTAAAAATATTATTTTATAATGCAATTCATAGATGAGGTAAAAATTTTTGCTGAAGCTGGTAAAGGTGGAAATGGTGCTTCAAGTTTTCGCCGTGAAAAATTTATTCCGCGAGGTGGTCCAGATGGAGGTGATGGCGGAAGAGGGGGAAGTATAATTTTACGTTGTACTAAAAGCCTAAATACTCTGATTGATTTTCGTTTTAAACAACATTTTATTGCCAAGAGTGGCGATAATGGAAGAGGCAGAAATCAATCGGGAATTTCTGGTCAAGATTTAATTCTCAATGTTCCAATCCATACTCAAGTTTTTAATGATGAAGATGGTAGTTTGATGTTTGATTTTGTTGAAGATAATCAGGAATTTATCGTTGTCAAAGGAGGGCGAGGAGGGCTTGGCAATGTTAATTTTAAATCTTCAACTAACCGTGCTCCAACATATGCCCAGCAAGGAGAGCAAGGTGAAAGTCTGTGGTTAAGATTGCAACTAAAATTATTATCAGATGCTGGTCTTTTAGGTTTGCCTAATGCAGGAAAATCAACTTTTTTAGCGATGACTACTCGGGCTAAACCAAAAATCGCCGATTATCCATTCACAACTCTCAAGCCTCAGCTCGGGGTAGTTTATATTGACAAACATGAATTTGTTTTGGCTGACATCCCAGGGCTAATTGCTGATGCAAGTCTTGGAAAGGGATTGGGAGATAGGTTTCTTAAACATATTGAACGTTGTCAGGTTTTACTTCATCTTATTGATTGTTCTTTAGAAGATGTTTGTGATAATTATGCAATAATTAGGCATGAATTAGCCCAATATAATCAAGATTTGATATTGAAACCTGAAATTATCGCTCTTAATAAAATTGATTTGCTAGATGAGAAAATTGTTAAGAAAAAAATTACTGAACTTGAAAAATTTGTTAAAAAAAATTATTCACAAACTCAAAAAATATATGCAATCTCAACAGCTACTGGACAAGGAATTGAAGAGGTTTTGCGTTGTTTATATCAAAAAATAACCAAAATTCATGAAAGTCATTAACCACATTTCAAATCGTCCGTGTGCTCTAATCACCGGAGGAGCTATAAGAATTGGCAGTAATATTTCCTTAAAACTTGCTAATCTTGGATATGATCTGGTGATACATTACAACAGCTCTGAAAATCATGCCAAGGAATTGCAAAAAAAAATAATTGAGAATTTTTCAGTTAATGTTGATTTATTTCAAGCTGATCTTTTCAATGAAAATGAAACCAAAAAGTTAGCTAATTTTATGTCTGAAAAAATTACTAATTGGTCAATGCTTGTGAACAATGCTTCAATTTTCAACAATTCGCATTTTTTAGATGCTAATGCCGATTCCGAGTTTGCTAATAACCTGTCAATTCACCTTTTAAGCCCATTAACATTAATAAAAAAATTTGCTGAAAATGCTCGTCAAAAAAAGTTAACTAATTGCCAAGTAATTAATATCCTTGATAAAAATATTGAGCGTTTTGAAACTATTCATTTTTATTATCTTCTCACCAAAAAATTTTTAGCACAAACCACGCAAATGCTTGCTTTAGAACTTGCTCCAGAAATTCGTATTAATGCCATAGCTTTGGGATATTTTTTAAGTAAAAATAATGATCCTCAAACTAATCAATATGTTGAATATTTGAAATCAAACATACCCTTACATAGAATTGCTGAAATTAAAGATTTAAACCAGACTTTAGAATTTGTTATCAATAATAGTTTTTTAACTGGTCAAATTATTAAAATTGATGGAGGAGCATCGCTTAATCATGTTGGATAATAATATAAATTTAGAACCAATCGCAATTTTTGCAGGACGAGGGCAAATGCCACAAATTTTGATCGATGATTGCCTTAAAAGAAAAAGAAAATTTATTATTTTTTTACTTAAAAGTGAAATTTATGAAATTGATTATGCTCAGTATAATCCATTTCAAATAGCTTATGGTGAAGTTGAAAAATTTTTAAAAATTTTACATGACAATAAAATCCAGCATTTAGTTTTTATTGGAGGGGTTACTAAACCAAATTTTTCAGCTCTTAAAGTTGATAAAAAGGGAGCATTATTATTGGCTAAAATCATTGCCAATAAAATTTTAGGAGATGATGCAGTTCTTAGAACGGTAATTAATTTTTTCGAAAAAGAGGGTTTAAAGATTTTACGAATTGATCAACTTTTAGATTGCGTTTTTTCAACTAAAGGAAGTCAGAGTATTTTAATTCCATCACATCAAGATATTATAGATATTGATCTTGGAATAAAGGCCATTAAACATTTTGCAAAATTTGATATCGGTCAAGCAGTGGTTGTAGCGCAAAAACAAATAATTGCCGTTGAAGCCCAAGAAGGAACTGATGAGATGATTAAAAGATGTCAAAATTTACGAGGAGATTTTACTAAAAATGCTATTTTAATTAAAATGAAAAAACCTCAACAAATTGACAAAGCAGATCTTCCAACAATTGGTATCGATACCATAAAACTTTGCATTGAATCAAATATTAAAGGCATAGTAATTCAAGCAAATTCAACATTGGTTTTAAACAAAGATGAAGTTATTAAAATGATTAACAATCATCAAATGTTTTTAAAGGTTATTTAAAATTAACAATTGTTATATTTTGTGGAAGTTAAATATTTTGATAAAAAATTATTAAACAACATTAGCCCAGAAGCTAAAATTATTTTTGATATATTTAGAGATCAAGTCAGACTGGTTGGAGGATCAACTCGTGATTTATTAATTGGAAAAAAACCCAAAGATGATGATTTTGCATCAGTTCTTAGTCCTTTGCAAATTATCGAAATTTTACAAAAAAATAATTTAAAAGCTATCGTTACTAATCAAAAATATGGAACGATTAGCACAGTAATTAATGATAAAAATATTGAAATCACAACTCTACGTTTTGACAGTAATCAAAAGGGAAGGGTTTGTGCAGTTGATTTTATTGATGATTATGCTTTAGATGCTAGCAGAAGAGATTTTTCGATTAATGCTATTTATCTTGATCATTGCGGTTATTTTTATGACTATTTTCAAGGAATTGATGATCTAAAAAATTACAAAATCTGTTTTATTGGCGATCCAAATATCCGTATTCAAGAAGATTATTTGCGGATATTAAGATTTTTTCGTTTTAGCTGTGAATATGCTACTGAATTTGATTGCAAAGGTCTTGAAGCTTGTATAGAAAACAAAGAAGGCTTAAAAATATTATCAATAGAAAGAGTTATAAAAGAAATATTTTTATTGTTATCTAGTAACAATCATTTGAAAATAATTGAAGCTCTAGAAATATATAAAAAAAATAATATTTTATCAAATGTTATTGAAAACAAGTTCTGTTTGGATCAGCTGAATTATTTTTTTAAAAACATAAAATATTTTTCAGGGTTTGATGATAATTTAAAGCTTAGAATTGCTTTAACATTTAGTGATGTAATTCTTGGTAATTTTATAAAATTTAAGGAGTTTTTTAGAAAATTGAAATTAAGTAACGAGTATTATAATTATTTTTTGGCAATTAGAAATTTTGTAGAATTTTTTGATAATGATAGCTTGTCTAATGATCTAGAAGCTTTTGGAAATATCAATTTTCAATTTAATGATCTAGATAAAATTTTAAAAAATTTTTATTTTTATCTCAATTATGATAAAAAAACTTTCTTATTTGATGCTTTAATTTTTTATATAATAAACAACAATTTACCAATTATTTCTTTTCAAAAAATTGTTAAAATAATTAAAGATTTTAATCTTCCAGTTTTTCCTCTAAATGGTGAAGATTTATTATCGCTAAATTTTAAGGGCAAACAGATCTCAATTGCTATGGATCTAGCAAAAAAACACTGGATTGAAAATAATTTTAATTCTTCAAAATCGCAATTGATTAATTATTTACAAAATCTTAAAATTTGGTAAAATTAGATTGAGTTAATTTTAATATTGAAATGTAAAAATTAATTTTATAAATTTTAGTTGTTTTTTATTTACGACAATTGTTAACAATTAATAATGAATAATGTCTATTATAGAGCAAGAAAAAATTTATAATGATATAATCGAGTATTATAACCATGCTCAAAAGCTACTCGATGTTGTTTGTGACGATAATCATGAATTTTCAAAACAACAATTTGAAGTAATTAAAAATGTCGTTGAAAAGCTTGAAAAAATTGTTGATGATTTAAGTTTGCAATATATCGAAATGATCAAAAATGGTTATTCAGACAAGTTATTTAATAAAATTCGCGATTCCTTAAATTTAATTTCAGCTAGTATAGAAGATTGCCGTAACAGGATTCTTATGCTTTTTGATCAAGTTTAATAAAAAAATAATATGTCAGATCTTAAAGAAATTTTTGAAAAAATTGCTCCAGATTTGCAAGAGGTTGATCAATTAATTCTTAACTTTTCACAAGGTAAATCACCATTAATTAAAGAAATTTCTCATCATCTTATAAAGTCAGGTGGAAAAAGAATTCGCCCAGTATTGTTGATTCTGAGTGCTAAATTATGTCAATTAGATAATGATAGCAGAGTTTATAATCTAGCTTGTGCAGTTGAATTAATTCATAGCGCTACTTTGCTTCATGATGATGTTGTCGATGTTAGTGAAATAAGAAGGGGTAAAAAAACGGCAAGTGCTATTTGGGATAACAAATTTAGCATATTGGTTGGAGATTTTTTGTTTGCTACAGCTTTTGAGCAAATGGTAAAAAGTAATAATATGCAAGCTTTACAACTTCTTGCTAAAACTTCGGCAATTATCGCCGATGGTGAAGTGATGCAACTTGAAAATTCTCATGATTTAGGAATTAATCTCGATAAGTATCTAGAAATTATCATGGCCAAAACAGCAATTTTGTTTTCTGCTTCAACTGAGATTGGAGCAATAATCAGCAATTCTTCTGATCTAAAAATCAAAGCCTTAAGAAATTTTGGAAAAAATTTGGGAATGGTTTTTCAGATAATAGATGATATTCTTGATTATACTGCTAAAGAGCAAGATCTTGGTAAGGATTTAGGTAATGATTTTTTTGAAGGTAAAGTTACCTTGCCAATAATTTACACTTATCAAAATGCTAGTAACGCGCAAAAAGAATTTATAAAAAAGAAATTTAGTGCAAACTTTCAAAATAGCGAAAGAGATTATGAGGGTTTAAAGCAAATTATTGATTTGTTTAATCAATATCAGGCTATAGATTTTTGTAAGGCAAAAGCTATTGAGTTTTGCGATCAAGCAAAAAAAGATCTTGAGGTTTTTGAATCATCAAATTATCGCAATGATTTAATAAAAATACTTGAATATTCTTTACAAAGAATTTCTTAATAATTAATAAAAGTGAAATTTGTGTTCACCAATATTTTCAGTATAATCAAAATCAAAATAATTTTATTTTTGGCAATAACTTTAATCTCGTTATTTTTAAAAATTGATCAAAGTTTTTCGCAAGTTATTGATAGTAAATACTTTGATTGGACAGTTTACGAATATCAAGAAAGTGAATTTGATTTTAAAAAATGTTATATCGTTTCTCATCCCCAAAAGATAGACAGTGACGATAATTCTCGTAAGAAGCCATATTTGATGATTACTCGTTATCAAAAAAATCGTAGCGAAGAAGTCAGTGTTTTTGGAGGTTTTGAATTTAAAACTAGTGGTGAAATTTTTATGGTTATTGATGCTTTTCAATTTCATTTGAAAGCCAAGGGAGATATGGCTTGGGCTCAATCACGATATGACGATATTTCTTTAATTGAAACTCTTTTAAATTCAGCAGTTGTTAGAATCAGAAGTGATTCAGCTCATGGAAAATATGCTATCGATGAATATTCATTAAAGGGCATCACTCTTGCATATCTTCGCATGAAAGAAATCTGTCGTTAACACTTTAGCTTCGATAAAAATTTAATATTTAATCTTGAAAAGCCATTAATTTCTTTCTTGCATAAAATTATTTTTAGATTAAAATTCAAAGCGGTGAGAACAGGCAATTTCATTTGCTTAAAGGAACAGATTCGAAAGAAAGCATTCCAAGGTTTATGGGTTGGGTTGTTCTCACTTTATTATCGCAAGTATTTCTGATTAATTTTCGCTATGTCCTCATATCTTGTTTTAGCAAGAAAATATCGTCCCCAAAATTTTGCGGAACTAATTGGCCAAGAAGTTTTAGTGCAAACTCTTGCAAACTCTATTCGTAATAATCGTCTTCATCATGGTTATATTCTTACTGGAATTCGTGGAGTTGGTAAGACTACAACCGCAAGAATAATTGCCAAAACTATAAATTGCCTTGATCCTAAAGCTATGGAAAATGCTATGGCATGCGGGGTTTGTGAGAATTGTCGATTAATTAGCGCTAGTCAGCATCAAGATGTTATTGAGATTGATGCTGCCAGCAGAACTGGTGTTGGTGATATTCGCCAAATTATCGATTCAATCGCTTATGCTCCCGTAATGGCAAAATACAAAATTTACATTATTGATGAAGTCCATATGCTTTCTAATCAAGCTTTTAATGCTTTATTAAAAACTCTTGAAGAACCTCCAAGTAATGTTAAATTCATTTTTGCTACTACCGAAATTCGTAAAGTTCCGGTAACAATTTTATCGAGATGTCAAAGATTTGATTTGAGAAGACTTGATGAAAGCGAAATTTCTCAACATCTAGAAAATATTTTAGCTAAAGAAAATTTTCAGGCTGATAAAAATGCCTTGATGATGATTGCCAAGTCAGGTGAAGGTTCGGTTCGAGATTCATTATCGCTTCTTGACCAAGCATTGGCGATTAACAATCACCAGACACAATTATCAGCAGATCTGGTTGAAAAGATGTTGGGTTTAAATGATCGTTCAAAAATAGTCGATTTGATTAGTAAAATAATGATTGGCGATCTTAATTTAGCAATAAAAGCATTTAATGAAATCTACAGTGTTACCTCAGATATCAGTCAATTAGTAATAGATCTTCAAGAGATTGTTCACAAAATTACCGCTTTTAAAACTATTGAAAATTATCAATTGGAAGGGATTTCATCATCTAACGCTGAAATAATTGGTGATCTATCAAAAAAAATTTCACTCAACAATTTAGTAAAAATATGGCAATTGCTTGTTAAGGCCAAAGCAGAAATTGATCAAAGCTCAAGCCCAAAAATTAATTTTGAAATGTTGTTGATTAAATTATGTCATTTGGTCTCAATTCCAGATTTGGCTAAAATTTTGGTTGAATTAAAAAATGTTGAACAATCAAATACTTCTTTGGTAAATCAAAATTTCTCGCAAGTTGAGGTTAATAATTCATCAAGCGATAAGAAAAATAGTTCAGATCAAAACAATGATTTAGTAGCTGAAATTCTTAAAAGTTTTGATCAGGCCAAAATTTGTTAAAAATAACTTAGATTATCAAAATTTTGTAACTGTAAACGATTTAATTTACTAGACTAATATTATTAAACGTAAAATATTAAAAAATAAAATGTTTTATTTTATAACCTCATGAATGAATTATCAAAATTTAATAAAAAAGCTTTTTCTTTAATTGAATTATCAATCGTAATTTTAATTATTGGAATATTGGTTGCAGGGGTTACCCAAAGCTCACGTTTAGTTCGTCAAATTAGGTTAGCAACTGCTTCACAAATTACTCGATCTTCAGAAATTTCAACCATAAAAGATTTGGTTTTTTGGGCAGAGACTTCTCTTGAAAATTCCTTAGTCAATACTGCCGGAGGTTTTTCTTTTGATGAAAACTCACCTATTCAAACATGGAATGACAACAATCCCCAATCAACTTTAAAAATTAATGTCAGTCAAGCAACAAGTGCTTATCAACCCTTTTACAAAAATAGCGGAATTAACGGTTTGCCATCACTTAGTTTTAATGGTGGACAATTGTTGTTAAGTCAAGTTGGTTCAGTTCCATTACCTGCCAATGATAAAAATTATACATTTGTAATTGTTTGGAGAGCTAATAATGTGAACGCTGTCGGTGGTCAGATATTAATGTCGCAAGATGTACAATCTGGAGCAATAAATGCTTTGGGATCTTTTTATGTAACTGGAGGAGTATATGGTTTTGCTGGAAACAACAACGATTTAACAAATGTTGGGGTTGTAACTAACAAAGATTATATTTCGATAATAACTGTTAACAATAATGTTGCTAATAATATTTCAATTTATACTAATTCAAACACTGCAGTTAACGGCAATACATCTGGACCAGGGGGAAATTTTTCAAATTTAAGTCTTGGTAATTATAATTTTGGCTTTGGAGCAAGAATTTCATATTCACAATTTTACAGCGGTTTAATTAGCGAGGCAATCGTTGTTGATCGCATTATTAACGCTGAAGAGATCAAGGTTATCAATAATTATTTAAGTAAGAAATATGCCATTAAAATTTCATAAAATAATTTAGTAATTTATACCATTTCGATCTTTAAAAGTTTTAAAAAAAAATTTAAATTTTAACAAAATATTTTTAGCCAAAAAGATGACTTTAGGATTTTAATTTTTTTTTGCACTTTTAAAGATATCGAAATGGTATTAAATATCAAATGACGATAAAGGCTTTACGGGGAAGTAGTTTCTTTCCGGTTTAATTTCGGCAATATTTTTCTTTTTTCTTCGGCGTCTACGATCTCTTTTAACTTTTCTAATTTTACCAGATTCCATATAAAGTCGGGATTTAATATAGCGATCAACAACTTCTTCGAATTCCTCGATGTTGTTGTTAAAAAAATGATCGCCATTAGGAATAATGCTGTATTGAACTTCCGCACCATCACGAGCTGATAATTTTTCAGCAAGCTTAGATGAATCGGCTTCTTTAGTAACCTCATCTTTATCACCTTGAACAATTAATCCGCAAGATGAGCAAGGAACGATAAAATTAAAATCATATTTGGTAGCAGGTGGAGCAACGAGGATATAGTTTTCAAGCTCTGGTCTCCGCATCACGGTTTGCAATGCAATCCATGCACCAAATGAAAATCCGGCAATCCAGAACTCAGTAGCTTCCATATTTTGATCATGTAGCCAATTAATAACTGCAGTTGCATCTAGTAATTCACCAACTCCGTTGTCAAATTTGCCTTGCGATCTTCCAACTCCTCGAAAATTAATCCGTAGAACTGAGAAACCGTTGTTTACAAAACCGCGATATAGACTGTAAGTGATTTTGTTATTCATCGTTCCACCATAGAGTGGGTGAGGGTGAAGCACAAGAGCTACAGGAGCTTTAGGATTGCTGTTTTGATGATATCGACCTTCAATTCGACCTTCTGGACCGTTGATAATTACTTCAGGCATAGCTGAATAGTTGTAAATTAAATTCTTAAATAAGATAAGTTAAAAAAAATATCTATTAATATTTTTTCACAAAAGATGTTAAGGCACAAGAACTTTTGTTGTAAAATAAAAATTTAGATAAATTTTATCGAATTATTGAGTTGTTTCGTCCCAATTAATTGGTTTACCAGCTTCATTAACCGCTAATTGGCTTGTTCCAGCATATTTGGCAGACATATATTTGCCATGTCCAGAGTGAACTCCGTAGTAATAAACAGGCTCAACATCTTTGCCTTTATATTTTCTTTTTTCAACATTTTTTACCCTGTTTTTAGGGTTATTCTTAGTTCCCATAAATTTATGATTATATGATTAAGGTTAAGTAATTTTTTTGATCTAGTTAAAAAATAATTAATAAAAGCTAAGTCGAGCAAATCAACTAAAAGGGTTAAGATGATATTATCTTAATTTTATTAATTTAATTCATGTCTTGAAAAAAAATTGCCAAAGATTTAAAATAATTTTGAGTCAAAAAAATATATCGTAATCAATTAAGTCAATCGACAAAGAATATGATTATTTTAATTATGATTTTAATTATAATTCTTTAGGCTAATTTAATTTTTTAACTGATGTTTTTTAGTTTGATTTAAACGCTGAATTATAACATTAAATTTTAATAAAAACTAAAAAACTCTTATTAATTTTAAATCCCTAAGCTCTAAAATCAAGACCTAATTTATGACAAAATTTAATCGCCTTAAAGATTGCGTTGTTAGCAATAAATCTGTAATTGTTCGTGTTGATTTTAATGTCCCAATTGTTGATGGTAAAATTACTGACGATACCAGAATTAAAGCCTGCATTCCAACTCTTAAATATCTTTTAGAAAACAATGCTAAAGTTATTGTAATATCACATTTTGGAAGACCTAAAGGGCAATTTGAGGAATCACAATCATTAATACAAATTGTTAAACATTTAGCTAATTTATTAAGTCCATATCAAGTAAATTTTGGTGAAGATTGCGTTGGACAACAAGCTCAAAATGCTCTTGAAAAAACTCAATATGGGCAATTAATTTTACTTGAAAATTTACGCTTTCATAATGGCGAAACTAAAAATGACGAAGCTTTCAGTGCTCAATTGGCAAGCCTTGGCAATCTTTATGTGAATGACGCTTTTTCATGTTCGCATCGCAGTCATGCTTCAATAACTGGAATTGCTCAAAAATTAAAATCTTGTGCAGGATTATTGATGGAAAAAGAATTAGATAATCTTAGTAATCTTTTAGAAAATGCTCAAAAGCCAATGATGGCAATTGTTGGTGGAGCAAAAGTTTCAACTAAAATTGATTTACTCAAAGCCTTAGTTACCAAGGCCAAAAGCATTGTTGTAGCTGGAGGAATGGCTAATACCTTTCTTTTTGCCCAAGGTCATAAAATTGGTAAATCATTGTGCGAAAAAGAGTTGGCAACTAATGCTTTGGAAATTATTGACCTTGCCAAAAAATCTAATTGCCAAATTATTTTACCTTCCCAAGTTGTAGTTGCTAAAGAATTTAAAAAAAATGCCGAGCATCGAACAATAGCAATAGCTGAGATCGATAGCGAGGAAATGATTTTAGATGTTGGCAAAAAAAGTGTTAATGAAATTATTTCGCAACTTAAAGATCATCAAACATTACTGTGGAATGGTCCGCTTGGAGCTTTTGAATTAGAGCCATTTAACATTGCAACAACCAATCTAGCCATGGCAATTGCAGATTTAACCCAAAAAGGAAAAATTATCTCCGTAGCTGGAGGTGGTGATGTGGTATCAGCAATTAATTCTTGCAATATGTTTGATAAATTTAGCTATATTTCTACTGCAGGAGGAGCATTTCTTGAATGGCTTGAAGGCAAGGATTTGCCGGGGATTACTGCTTTAAAAAATTCCTCCAAATAAATTTCAGCCCAAGAATTACAACTAAAATTAAGCTTAAAAATTAAAAAATAATTTATTAGAAACTATTTCCAAATTTTAACTATGGTAAAAAAAATAAATACAGCAATTTTAATTTCCAATCGCGGTAGTAATATGCAAGCCTTGATTAAGGCTAGTCAAAATCAAGATTATCCTGCCCAAATTGTTTTGGTTATTTCTAATAATCCAGATGCTTTAGGTTTAAAATTTGCTCAAGATCATGGCATTAAAACCTTGGTTATTGATCATAAAAAATTTGCAAGTCGAATAGAATTTGATTATCAACTCGACAATGCTTTGCAAAATCATCAAGTTGAAGTGGTTTGCTTGGCAGGATTTATGCGGATTTTATCACCTTATCTCGTCAATAAATGGCAAGAAAAAATGATTAATATTCATCCCTCGCTTTTACCAAATTTTAAAGGAGCAAATGCCGTGCTTGATGCATTGAACGCCAAGGCAAAAATCACTGGTTGTTCAACGCATTTTGTTAGCGAAGAGGTTGACTGCGGAAAAATTATCATGCAAGCTCAAGTCTCAATATTGCCTGAAGATAATTTAGCAAGTTTAAGTGCAAAAATTCTTATCCAAGAACATTTAATTTATCCACAAAGTTTAAAAATAGTTTGTGAAAATTTATTAAAAAAAATATAGTTTAATTATGTCTAAAATTTTACCATTAGTTATCTCACCAGATCCTCTTTTAAAAGAAATTTCTAAGCCAGTTGAAAAATTCGATGAAGAATTGAAAACTTTAGTTGATGACATGTTTTTAACAATGTATGCTAATGATGGCATTGGCTTAGCTGGAGTTCAGGTTGGAGTTTTAAAAAGAGTTTTAGTGATGGACTTAGATTATGAAGAAGATGAGGAACAAAAATTTAATCACAGTCAGAACAATCATCACCATCAACATGGCAACTACCATCATGTTTTTGTTAAAAATACCAATCCACGCTGTTTTATCAATCCGCAAATTATTGAATATTCAGACGACACAACCAGTTTTAAAGAAGGGTGTTTATCATTTCCGCAAGCTCGCTCGGAAGTTACGCGTCCCAAAAATGTAAAAGTGAAATATTTTGATCTATCAGGACAAGAAAAGCTTGAAGAAATGAAAGGTTTAATGGCAGTATGTATTCAACATGAAATTGATCATCTCAATGGCATAACTTTTGTTGATCGAATTTCAAAATTAAAAAGAGAAATGATTCTTCGCAAAATGAAAAAATTAAATCGCTAATTAATGTTTCGTTACCGCTACAAGGCAATAGATCAAAACGGTAAAACCGTTAACGGTAAAATGTCCGCTGAAAACCCAGCAGAGCTTTTAACCATGCTTCGCGCCAACTCTTTAGAGTTGATTTCGTATAGTCAAGATAATATTGGAGGAGGGTTATTTTCTAAAATCAAAACAGCAGATTTAATCTCAATTTTCGTTCACCTCGAGCAATTAGAAAAAGCAGGGGTATCAATCATTGACTCCATTGCTGATCTTAAAGAAAATGCTGATAGTGTTAAAGTTAGAAATTTGATGCATGAAATTTATGAAGCCATTAAAAATGGTAGTTTGTTTTCAGAAAGCCTTGTCAAACATCCCCATGTTTTTAAAAAAATTTATATCGGACTAATCGCCATGGGTGAAAAAACTGGTAACCTTGCCAACGCTTTTGCAAGTATCATTGAAGATGTTAAGTGGAATAATGATATTAACCGTAAAACCTCTAAAGCAGTGCGTGGTCCAATGTTTGGAATATTGATTATGTTTATTGTTTTAGGGGTTATGACTTCAGTAGTTGTTCCTAAAGTTACCGCTTTCTTAACTGCTCAAAGCATTGATTTACCTACAATGACCATAGCTCTTATCGCTTTTTCAGATTTTATGAAAAATTATTGGTATGTGATGATTATTGTTCCGATAATTTTTTATATCATTATTAAAATTTTGCAAACCTCAGAAAAAATGGCAATTAAAATTGATGATTTAAAGCTTAAAGTTCCAGTCTTTGGGCCAATCATTAAAAAAATTGATTCCGCAAAATTTTGTCAATTCTTTGCCTTAACTTTTAGAAGCGGATTGGGAGTTTTGGACTGTTTAGAATCTGCTTCAGGAGTTATTAAAAATAAGGCAATCAAAAGATCAATCATCCAAGTTAAAGATCAAGTTTCCGATGGCCAATCAATGACCAAGTCAATTGGAGCAACTGGATATTTCCCAAGCCTTGTAGTTAGAATGTTTAAGGTTGGTGAGGAAAGCGGTAACATGGAAAGTGCTTTACAAAATATTAAATTCTTTTATGATCGTGAGATTAATGACTCAATTGATAAAATCGTAGGAATGATTCAACCAACCATCACTTTGGTGATGGGTTTGATGATCGCGTGGATTACAATCGCGGTGTTTGGACCAATTTATTCAACATTCTCTAATATTCAATAATCTTTCTTATCAATTATTCACATTAACTAAAAATCTTTAGTTTTAACAGATGATTTCAAACAATAGTGAAACATATTTAATTTTAGGAATTGGTACTGATATTGGCAAAACATTCGTCATTGAAAAATTATTGCAAAAATATCCGCAAGCTAAAGCTATAAAACCAATTGCCACAGGCTTTAGCGTTGAAGATTTTACCAGCGATACCATGAAAATTCTTAAAGCTTTACAAAATAATAATTATGATTTTGAAAGAGAAAAAAATCATTTTAAAATTACCTTAGCTCAAGAAAATTATTTTCAATTAATCAGTCCATTTGTTTTTGCAAAACCAACTTCACCAAATTTAGTTGCCGATATTAGTTATTCAAAACTTTTAGATTTTTGTTTTTCACAAATCAATTTTGCTAAAAAAAATAATTTTAATCTTTTCATTGAATCTGCTGGAGGGGTTATGACCCCCATCAATAATCAAAAAACTTTTTTAGATTTAGCTAAAGATCTCAAGGTTAAAATAATTTTAGTAAGTTCCAACTATCTTGGAGCAATATCACACACCCTCACAGCCATTGAATCTCTTATCAAAAATAATCAAACAATTGATTTTCTTATCATCAATGACGAACTTTATAATCACCAAAAAATCACCAATACTCATCATAATAATTGCCTTACACCTCAGGCAAATTTAAAAATTAATTCAAATCAAAATCCCCTAATTAACTCTTTTAACAATTACCCCAATCTCACTTTTGAAGAAATCTCTTCATCAATTAAAAACTTCTATAATGATCTTCAAATAATTTCACTTAAATCAAATAATTTTTTGATTTAAGTAGATTATTTTTCCTACCATTTTTTTAATTTGGTATGAAACATATTGGTAATGCTCCATTCATTATAGCAATTAAAGTGCCCCTCCTATCTCTTACACCATTTCCATTTTTTAATTAAAGATTTAAGCAAAAATTTTTTAGATAAAAATATTTAAAAAATGAAGTCTTATATCCATACGGCTGAGGCTTTTTAAGGATTTTTAGTAAAAAAATTGAACTTAAATCTTTATACCTTATGTGATTAATTAAAAATTGGAAATAGTATTATAGAACTTAAAAAGCAATTAATAAAAAAGAAAGAAGCTACCACGCTTTTTGGCAATCAAAAAGATCAA
>JBJTWJ010000075.1:0-6599 GCA_046081665.1 Alphaproteobacteria bacterium
ACTTCTCCTTGGTCTTGATCCAGCAGATCAAGGATGATTTTAATCAAGGTAGTTTTACCTTGACCATTAAGACCAATAAAACCAAAAATATCAGGTTTTTTAACAATAAAATCGACTTGATCCAAGACAGATTTATTAAAATTTTTAGAAATTTGCGAAACTTTTAAAGGAATCATACAATTTAATATAATTAATAATAACTTATGAATTATTTTTATTTTCAATTAGTTTAGGCATAGCTAAAAGTGCAACTTGATAACCCGAACTTCCCAAACCCGTTATCACCGCATCAACAACTTCACTTAAAAATGAGTGATGACGAAATTCTTCGCGTTTAAAAATATTAGAAATGTGTAATTCAATCTTTGCTCCATTATACATTTCTAAAGCATCACGAATTGCTACAGAAGTATGGGTGTAACCTGCAGCATTGATAATTATACCATCAACGGTCGCTAATGAATTTTGAATTAAATCAACAATTACTGACTCACTATTTGACTGTTCAAAGCTTAAATCGATACCGATTTCTTCTGCTAAAACCTGACATTGTTGTTTAATTTTATCCAGACTTATATTGCCATAAACTAACTGATTACGTTTATGCAAAAGATTAAGATTTGGTCCATTAATAATTAAAACTTTTTTCATTATTTGATTTTTTTAATTTTTAAAACGCTCAGTGATTTCAATACGAATATAATAAAAAATCGTAATTGGAATTGATAAAACATAAACAATACCAATAATTGCAAGAGTAAGCCATGGTTTTATAATTAAGCCAATTATTATTGATCCTAAAATTATCAATGTCAAATAAGCATATTCATTACGAATTGGAATTTTTTTAATTGAAATAGTTGGAACTCTGCTTGCTAAAAAAACTGCTAATACGGAAATGTAAGTTATTACTAAAATTGGATTAGTATAAAATCCCTCACCAAATTCATAAAACAATACCATTGGAAGCATTGATAGAGCTGCACCTACTGGAGCAGGAATTCCCTTAAAAAAATATTTTTCAAGTAATGGATTTGAAGATTTTTTGTTTAAATCAACATTAAATCTTGCTAAACGAATTA
Organism: Alphaproteobacteria bacterium; assembly: GCA_046081665.1. Classification (GTDB taxonomy): domain Bacteria; phylum Pseudomonadota; class Alphaproteobacteria; order Rickettsiales; family UBA1997; genus CAILUF01. The sequence goes on from JBJTWJ010000075.1 coordinate 1,083, forward strand.
CCATACAAACCGCAAAAAACAAAACCATTGCCCAATCAAAACCTTTAACATCTTGATAGGTATTAACCCAGAAATAAACGATAAACCCAGGAACTATTCCAAAATTTACAAAATCAATTAATGAATCTAACTGCGCTCCAAACTCACTTGAAGCATTTAGAAACCTTGCTAGTCGACCATCAACTCCATCCATAAATCCTGCAATCAATAACAAAGAAGTTGCAAAAACAAAATCCTGTGCAAATGCCATTCTGATTGCCGTAAGAGTAAGGCAAAGACTAGATATTGTAACAAGGTTTGGAATTAAGGAAAATAAGGTTCTTGACCTTGTTTTTTCAGTTGAAGTCATAATATTTAAATTTAATTTTAAAAAAAATATTTAAAAAAACTTTAATAAATCTTTGCAAAAAATTTAAAAGCATTTTAGTTTTATCACTAATAATAAAAATGCAACATTAACTTTTTTTTTAATTTTAAAATGATCAATCAAGAAAAAAATAACGAAGCTAAAAATAAAAATTCAAATGCTGATGCTCTTTCAAATATCAATTCGCATTCTAGCTTAATGGCAAATGCTATTAGATTTTTAGCAATCGATGCTGTTCAAAAAGCTAACTCAGGTCATCCCGGAATGCCCATGGGTATGGCTGATTTTGCAACAATTTTATTTACAGAATTTCTTAAATTTAATCCCCAAGATCCCAAATGGCTCAATCGCGATCGTTTTGTTTTATCAGCAGGTCATGGTTCAATGCTTCTTTATGCCCTGCTCTATCTTACGGGATATCCTGATATTAAAATTGAAGATATAAAAAATTTTCGTCAGCTTCACAGCAAATGTGCAGGACATCCAGAATATGGCGAATTATTAGGAATTGAAACAACCACTGGTCCACTAGGGCAAGGTTTGGCTAACGCAGTTGGTATGGCAATATCACAAAAATTACTTGAAGCAAGATTTTCATCAGATCTTTTTAATCATAAAACTTATGTTATAGCTGGTGATGGGTGTTTAATGGAAGGCATATCTCAAGAAGCAATTTCATTAGCAGGACATTTGCAGTTAAAAAATTTAATTGTTATTTGGGATAATAATTCAATTTCAATTGATGGCGATACTGCAATTACCACTTCTGAAAATCTCAAATTACGTTTTGAAGCCTGCGGTTTTGAAGTTATCAAAATTGATGGGCATAATTTTGATGAAATTCGTCATGCCTTAAGCCAAGCTCAAAATGCTGATAAGCCAGTTTTAATTGACTGTAAAACTGTTATTGGCTTTGGCTCACCTAGCAAAGCTGGAAGCGAAAAATGTCATGGCTCACCTTTGGGAAGTGATGAAGTTTTAAAAACTCGTCAACAACTCAACTGGGAATTTTTAGAATTTGAAATTCCCGAAAATATTCTTAAAGCTTGGCGAAATTGTTCAATTAGAAATCTCAAGACTTATGATAATTGGCAAGAAAAATTTAAAAAATTAGAAAATGTTAAATTACAAGAACTTTTAACAATTACTAATAAAACTTTTTTACAAAAAGATAATTGGCAAATTTTAGAAAATAAAATTAACGAGTTTGCTCAAAAAATTTATCAAGATAAACCAACTCAAGCCAGTCGAAAATCTTCACAAATTTGTTTGGAATTTTTAACGGCAAATATTCCAAGTCTAATTGCTGGATCTGCTGATCTTACTGAATCAGTATTAACCAAAACCAAATCAACACTGCCAATTCATGCTCATGATTTTTCAGGAAGATATATTCATTATGGAGTTCGCGAACATGCAATGTCCGCAATTATGAATGGCATAGCTTTACACAGCAATTTAATTCCATATGCTGGAACCTTTTTGGTCTTTAGCGATTATTTAAAACCAGCAATTCGTCTTTCGGCCTTAATGCAATTGCAAGTTTTTTATATTTTCACTCATGATTCCATTGGTCTAGGTGAAGATGGGCCAACTCATCAACCAATTGAGCATTTGGCCATGCTTCGCTCAATTCCCAATCTTTTTGTTTTTCGACCATGTGATGCCCATGAAACTCTTGCCTGCTATACTCTGGCTTTAGGTCAAACCAAATCACCTTCAGCGTTGATTTTCAGTCGACAAAATCTAAATTTTCATGTCAAAGATAATTTTAATCCTGAACGCGGAGGATATATTATTAAAAACGAAAATTTAAAAACAAATTTGGATTGCGTAATCATCTCTACAGGCTCAGAACTGCAAATTGCCCTTGATGCTCAAAATAAATTATCTTTGCATAACATTAATGCTCGCGTGGTATCAATGCCTTGTTGCGAAATATTTAATAATCAATCATCGCAATATCAAAAACAAGTTCTTGGTGATGATAATATTTTAAAAATTGCCATTGAAGCTGGAATTAAACAAGGTTGGGAACAATATATTGGCTCTCAAGGTATTTTTATTGGCATGAACAGCTTTGGAGCATCTGCAAAAGCTGAAGATCTTTTTAAACATTTTAAGATTACTAGCGATGATGTTGTTGATAAAATTTTAAATAAACTAATTAAAAAAAATTAGCGTAAACAATTATCAATAGTAGTTGCTATATTTAAAAGAATTTGAGAATAGCCATTTAAATCTATTGCCTTGGTTTTTGCCTTGGGGTTTTTTTCTTGATCATTCAGGCCAATAATGTCTATCTTTGCAAATTTTAAATGATGATTTTTTGCTAACTTTTGTGCTGAATTATTTTCATCATTAATATCACCAAATAAACATTCAACTCTTTGATTTTCTAGGGTATTTACGAATTCTTTATAACGCAAAATTTTTAATTCTTTGCGATGCTCATCATCTAAAATTAAAATTGGTTTTAAAGCAAAATATTCTTCAAAATATTGATAACAATCGCGATAAAAAATAAAGTTTTTATTTTTTAAATCTGTTAATTGCCTAGAAATTTGCGAAGAAATTAGATTATTTTCCTTTATAAAATTATTTAAATTATCTTTAAAAAATTGGCAATTTTTTTCCGATAAATGACATAAATTTTCAACCAGATCTTGGGCAAATATTGTGATATTTTGTGGATTGAGCCATAAATGAAAATCATTTTTTTGAGAATTTTTACGAAGTTTTAAGAGTTTAATTTGCTTAATTTGGGATAAAGTAATTATTTTTTTTGAACTAGATAATTGTTCAAGATATTTATCTAAATTATTTTCATAATTTTTATCAATCATAACAACTAAATCAGCATTTTCAATAGCCTTGACATCAGCGCTTTTTAATTGATAATTATGCTCTGAATAGTTTTTTTTATATATCAAAAAATTATTAACCTTGTCTTTAGTAATTGCAGTTACTACCTGATATATCGGGTTAATTGAACTAACAATATTGATTTTGGCTAACTCATCATCTTGAGAGTAAGCAGAACTAATTGATAAAACTAACATACTAAACCATAAAATAAAAAATCGCATAACCATGTCTCTTATTGAATTAAAAAATGTAAGTTTAAAAATAAAAAATAATAAAATCATTAGCGATATTTCTTTGCAACTAAAAAAAGGGCAAATTACCACTCTTATTGGTCCAAATGGTGGAGGCAAAACCTCAATTGCTAAAATTGTTCTAGGTCTAATTAAACCTTCGTCTGGTGAAATTAATATGGCCAATAAAATTACTCTTGGCTATATGCCTCAAAAAATAAATTTAGATCGAACTATTCCTATTTCTGCTCGAGATTTTATAACCCTTAACAAAAAAAAATTAATTAACCAAAAAAATTTTTCGCAATTAATCAATAACCTCAACATCACTAAATATCTTGACAAATCAATCCATGATTTATCAGGTGGACAACTCCAAAAGATTTTATTTTTACGCTCAATTATTAATAATCCTGATCTATTAGTTCTTGACGAACCTACGCAATATATGGATATCACCGCTATTGCTGAATTTTATCATATTCTTGATGAAATTCGTCAAACTCAAAATTGCTCAATTTTATTAATCTCTCATGATTTAAATCTAGTGATGCAAAAAACTGATCATGTAATCTGCATCAATCATCATATTTGTTGCGAAGGCAATGTTAAATCAGTTAACGAAAATCCTAATTATCATAAACTCTTTGGGCTTAAACCTTTAAACACTCCTAATCATAATCTTGAAAATGAGATAACTATTTATCAACATCACCACAATCACCATCACTAATTTTAACAATTTTTTTGGCTAAATCTTTGAAAAAAATAGCAGTTGGGCTATTGGGATACAAGACAACAAAAGGTTTAGAATTTTTGTTGTCAGCAATCTCTTTGACTATCGCAATATCACCTAAAAAATTTAAACGATATTTCTTTGCCAAATCTTTTACACGATCTTTTCCAAATAAATATTTTTTCTTACAATCACTATTATGAACAATTTGCTGAAGTTTTTGATAAGAACTTTTTTTTGAAAAAATAATTTTATTAAAAAAATTTTTTATTTTTTGATGTATAGCAATCAATCTTAAATCTTCTGCTTCGTCAGCTAAATAAGCCATATTTTGAATAATCCCAAATAACGGAATTTGCAATTTTTGAAAACAATCAATTGATTTTTCAGTATCAAGAACTGCAAGGTTTTGAGGAGTTGAAACCAATATTACTCCTGAAATTGGAAATTTTTCAGCAATACTTAAATAAACATCTCCAGTTCCTGGAGGCATATCGATAATCATCACATCAACTAAATTACCATCAGCTTGCCAATTAATGCTACGAATTAATTGATAAAGAATTTTAGTTACCATTGGTCCACGCCAAATTCCAGCTGATTGCTCTTTAACTAAATTAGCTATTGAAATACATTTCACACCACATGATTCAATTGGCAATAACAAATTATCTTTTAATTCAGGCTTACCCCGCAGATTCATCAAACTAGCAATTGATGGTCCATAAATATCAGCATCAACCAAAGCAACATTTAAATTATTTTTACGCATAGCTATTGCCAAATTACAAGCAATTGTTGACTTACCAACCCCTCCCTTGGCCGAGGCAACTAAAATAATTTTTTTAACCCCAACAACCTCAGCAACCCTTGATTTTTCTGGGTTAATAAAATCATTAAGTGTTTTATTATCATTAAATTTATTCATAGCTATTTAAGAATTGTTTATAATTTTTTGACTAAAAAATATTAAATTTAGAGAAGTTAAATAAATTTGACAAATCTAACTCAAGTTTTAAAATGAAAAAAATTGCAAGCAATAACTTTAAATTTAAATTTTAAACCACATGTTTAAAAATATAAAGCACCATAGTGCAAGCCTTAAAAAACCATCACTAATTCGCGGCATTATTTATCCTAGCTTATTTAATGGAAATTCGCCGAAGCTTGTTACTGAACACTTTGCAGATGATCTAGAACAGTTTAATCAAGCTTACGAATTAAACACTGAAATTCCACAAATTAATTTTCAAGATTCTGATAAGGGTTCTGGACCATGGGGTCCGTGGAGTTCATCTGGCTCATCTAATTCGTCT
>JBJTWJ010000076.1:0-2793 GCA_046081665.1 Alphaproteobacteria bacterium
TGCAGGGTTAGTTGATGATGAAGGCGAATGGGCTCTTGCTGAAGTAGTTACTAAAGCTAATCTAGATTCACCCGCAAAATCAGGCGAGGGTTGTTTTTCAATTTCAAATTTATTTTTTAAGCGATAAAACAAGTTCAAGGAAGTTTTAGGCGAATCATTCGAACTATGAGTTGTATAAAAACTTCTGTGAGTTTTTAATTCTTCAGCTAATTTATCACAAACCTCTTGGGTTTGTTTAAACATTTTATTGCCTTCGCCATATTTAATTTGTGCTGAAAAAATTTTTACTTTAATTCCAGTTATTTTTTCAAAATCTTTAATGGCAGCTGTCATGCCCTTAATGCAATCTTTTTGATCATCATAAATAGCAATTTCTATTTCATCATAATTTTTAGAAGTAAGATTATTGTTTTCTGCAACCATTCTTAAAAAATTAAGAGTTTGCAGATGTTTGCTTCCTAAGGCTTTGCTGGGTGGATGAGAATCAATTATTTGTTGTTTCAATTCAGATGATATTTTATGTTTTTCTGCAAAAGCTGCAACTATCTCAGTATATTTTGCTTTAGATTTTTCAGTTATAAGTGAAATAGAATCGCATTCTCGTTCTGCTTGATTAGTTTCTATCAATCTCGTTGCATTTGATTGCCAATAAGCATTTGCACCTTCAATTGTAGTTATCTCTCTATTTTCTTTAACTTGTTTTTCAAAAGGTTTCATTTTTGTTTGATAAAACCCCTGCCAATGACTTTCTAAATGAGCTAAATCATATGGGGTGCTAACAAAATCAATTTTTAGATCACTAGTTTTAATACCAGGTGCTGAGTTAATTAGAGGTGGATAAACATCATCAAAAGCTAACTGATCTCTCCAATTATCTCCTGCACTAGAATTGAGATTATTACGTAACACTTGGGCGATAGTTCTGCCAGTTATTATTGCTAAATAATCGGGTTTAACTTGATAACGCAAATGTTTAAGCAAATCTAGATTAATTATAGCACTTTTGTCAATTAAAGTATCATCATTGTCGACTAAAGCAATTCTGTATCGTCTGGAAGTTGGATGTGTGTTTAACAAATTATAAAATATTTAATTAAAATAAATAAATTAAAACTAGATTATAATAAAAAGCAATGGAAATTAAAATTATTTTATAAATTCTTCAAATTGTTTTTTTATTGCTAAAATAAATTCCTCGCTGTAAAGATAATCTTTGCCATGAACAAGTTGGTGAGGGTTGATGCAAGTTGCTAAATCTTTAGTCATTTTTCCTGATTCAACACAGGCTACGCAAGCCTTTTCAAGCTTCTGGCAAAATTCAATTAATTCTAAATTTTGATCAAGTTTGCCACGAAATGCCAAACCTCGGCTCCACGCAAAGATAGAAGCAATTGGATTACTCGAGGTTGGATTGCCTTGTTGATGCTGACGATAATGGCGAGTGATTGTGCCGTGAGCAGCTTCGCTTTCGATAATTTTGCCATCAGGAGTTATTAATACTGATGTCATTAAGCCAAGAGAGCCATAGCCTTGAGCCACTGAATCAGATTGCACATCGCCATCATAATTTTTGCAAGCCCAAATAAAATTGCCATTTGATTTCAAGGCAAAAGCCACCATATCATCAATTAATCGATGTTCGTAAGTTATGTTTTGCTGAGAAAATTTTTCTTTAAATTCACTATCATAAATTTCTTGGAAGATAGCCTTAAATCTGCCATCATATTTTTTTAAAATGGTGTTTTTGGTGGAGAGATATAACGGCCAATTTTTTTGCAAGGCTAAATTAAAACACGAGCGAGCAAAACCGCTAATTGATTCATCAACATTATACATTGCCATAGCTACACCACTTGCCTTAAATTTATGGACCTCGTGTTCAATAACCTGACCATCATCGCCAACAAATTTAATTGATAATTTTCCAGCACTAGGAATTAAAAAATCTGTAGCTTTATATTGATCGCCAAAAGCATGTCGACCAACAATAATTGGGTTTTGCCAATTACTTACTAACCTTGGAACATTTTTGCAAACGATCGGCTCACGAAACACTGTGCCATCCAAAATATTGCGGATTGTGCCGTTGGGCGATTTCCAAATTTGTTTGAGATTAAATTCCTTTTGACGAGCTTCATCAGCAGTGATCGTTGCACATTTAATACCAACCTGATATTCCTTGATGGCATTGCCTGCATCAATAGTAATTTGATCTTCGCTAGCATCGCGTTTTTCAATAGCTAAATCATAATATTTTATGTTTAGATCTAAATAAGGTAAAATTAAATTTTCTTTGATCATATGCCACAAGACCCTTGCCATCTCATCGCCATCAATTTCAACAATTGGATTTTTAACTAAAATTTTTTTCATAATTTATAATTTTTTAAACTTTTTATAATATTTTTTTCAATAGAATTTGTTTATAGATTAATATCCGAAATTGGAATAATTTAGTCAAGCTCTTTGAATTATTTTTATCAATCAGTGCAATTTATAATTCTAAATCGAATTGCTTTATTTTTTTTAATTCTGCAATTTTTATTTTTAATTTGAAGAAATCGACAAGAAATATGTCAAGATGAGTGGCAAATTTACGGGACTTGAACAACCGCTCCCCATTTTATTTTAGCTCTGCTAAATAAAAGAAATATAATTTGGTCCTAAGATTGTTAAGAAAATGGCGGGAGTGACGGGACTTGAACACCCATTTATTTTTAGCAAGGCTAAAATTAAAAAAAATAAATTTAATTTTAGTAGAGCTTAAATTAAAAAAAATGGCGGGAGTGACGG
>JBJTWJ010000077.1:0-5828 GCA_046081665.1 Alphaproteobacteria bacterium
CGACTGGCAAAAAACTTGTCGTTGCGTAAGCACGACTGGCAAAAAACTTGTCGTTGCGTAAGCACGACTGGCAAAAAACTTGTCGTTGCGTAAGCACGACTGGCAAAAAACTTGTCGTTGCGTAAGCACGACTGGCAAAAAACTTGTCGTTGTGTAAGCGCGACTGGCAAAAAATTTCTGCTTAAATCTTTAATTAAAAAATGTAAAATGGTATTAATTGTTAATTTTAAATTGAATTAATATAGGTTTTTTTAAGCTTTTAAATTTCCTATTAAGTCGCTAAATAATTGGGCTCCCCTAGCAACATTTTCTTGCCAATTTGTTGAAGAATTTTCATCGGCATTATCACTAATAAATTTAAATGATCGCCATGGGATATTGAATTTATTAGCTGTTTTGGCAATGGCAAAAAGTTCCATATCAACTAATTCAATGCTATTATCAAGCAACCACTGATCATGTTGGTTGACAAAATTATCGCCAGTTCCGCAAATACATTTTTTTATTTGTTGATGATTTAATGAAAAAAATTGAGCTGGCTGATCGTCAAATGGCACAACACCGCGTTTGGCAAAAGGCATTGCACAAAAATCTCGCTCAATTACGCTACTGATTTCAACAAGTCCACTCAGCTTTGGATTCAGTGAGCCAGCAGTTCCAAAGTTAACAATAATTTTTGGTTGATAATTTTTGATAATTTCTAAAGTGCAAATTGTTGCATTAATTTTACCAATTTTGCTGTAAAATATTTGCCAATCATCTGGCACTAAGTCTCTTGCTAGTTCATTTTCTAAAGCGGTAATAATAATTTTTTGTGATTGAATTTTGCTCATAAATTTTTAAAATTATTATTTAATCTAAATTTTATTTTTACATTTTATGGACTTAAAAAATCATATTCAAGCAATCAAAGATTTTCCTAAAAAAGGCATTATCTTTCGTGATATTTCGCCATTGTTAAATGATCCCAAAGCCATGAACGAGATGGTAGAAGGCATGGCAAAATTAGCAAATAATTTTCAATTCGATAGTATTTTGGCAATTGAATCTCGTGGATTTATCATTGGTGCACCTTTGGCATATCGCTTGAAAAAACCTTTGGTTTTAGCAAGAAAACCTCACAAGCTTCCACCACCTGTGGTTTCACAAGAATATGGTTTGGAATATGGCAATGATCAATTGCAAATTAAGGAAAATATTTTGCCCAAAAATTCTTCAGTATTAATTGTTGATGATGTTTTGGCAACTGGTGGAACTATAATTGCTTGTCAAAAATTATTAACTAAAGTTAATTGCCATACCGCTGGAGCTCTTGTTTTAATTGGGTTAGAAGCTTTAAATGGTCAAGAAAATCTTAAAAAAGAAAATATTAAATATAGCGAGTTAATCAAAATATATTAAATGTTGTATTTTAAAATTAATTAATTTTATTTAAACAAAATAATTTAATTACAAACTGTTAAATTTAAATAGTTTAATTAATTTTTTTAGGTTATTTTAAAAAAAACTAAATTTTTACTCCCCATTTTTTGGCAAGATATCGCTCAACATCAAGACGCTCGTCTTCTTTCAAGGCTCGCGAGAAAATAATCAATTCACTAAATAAGCCGTTGAGTGAATAAGAATAATCATTCGTAAATCTACCAACTACAAATGAAGAGCTAGAAGCAGTGTTAAGACTTGCAGAGGTTGAATTGTTAGTGCCAATTACAACATTATTAACCCTACTTGTTGTCGTGGTATTATTTTTTATAAAAGATAAAATATTGGTTTTATTAAAAAACCCCGCAGGGGTGCTAGATGTTGTCCTTGTAGTGTTTGGACAGCACGGACCAAAGTCAAATGAAATTAAATTATCGGAACTTCCAGCATGGATATTTAAACGCCATAATTCTAAACCACCGCTATTTAAAACCCAGCATAAAGTTGTCGAAAAAGTAATATTAGGGCGATGATTTTGTACAAAAAAAACTGAAATTTGATCAGAGCGTGCAAATTCAGAGCCCAGAGTGTTAACGCGTTCAAGAAATTGTCCACCATTGAATCTTAAAGCTGGCAAACCATTGATAGCATTGGTTTCATAAATTGGCTTTGAGCTATCAGCACCTGTTTGTGATAAATCAAGTTTTTCTAGTCTTTGCGGATTTAAATCATACCATTTAGCAATATAGTCACCATTGCTTGGACTATCATTATCAAAGCTTTTTGAGGAAGTAGTTTCATACCATAAACTTAAATCACTAATTGCTGAAACTTAAGAGCTTTGTGTTAAAGTTCTAGCACTAGTTAAGCGCATTTGGTTTATTAAACGAGATGAGCTAGTTACCCCTGCAACTAAAATACCGATGATTAAAATTACAATCGATAATTCAATCAGTGAAAAAGCTTTATTAAATTTATTTTTCATAAAATTTTTTTTGAAACTAATAAGTTTTAAATAATTTTGCAAGATTGTTTTTGGTAAGTTTTTCATTTTGCTCAGTTTGTAGGAAAATGATTCTTTTAACAATATTGTCAATGGAGCTATAGGTGCGAGGAGCGCTGAAAGTTATCTCGTCAATAATATCGCTGGAGATTTTAATTTGATGTTGACTTAATTGATAGCTGATGAGTATTTTCATGGTATCTTGACTAGGGCTTTTGATTTCACTAGAAAAAATATTTTTCAATCGTGAATTTAAATCTTTAAGCATAAATTTTCGTTGACCATCATCGCTTAACACCAAGAAAACTCTAGCTTCATTTGCGCTATTTAGCAATGCCAAAATTCTTTCCTCTTGCTCAATTAAAGCAAAATCATCAACAATAAAAAATTTATTTTTAGCAAAAATATTAAGCGGATTTTTATCGTTTAAAATATTTTTATCAATAAATTCAGCATGATATTTTTTAGCAAAAATATTTAGCAAATGAGTTTTACCGCTCTCATTTTCACCCTTGATAATCATGGATGGGAACTGAGTTGATTCAAAATCGTCTTGTTGAAAAAATTTTTCTAAAAATTTGAATGCCGAAGAATTTTCGGCAGTTTTAATAAAATTTTCTTCGCTAAATTTATCTTTATTTTGAGTTGAAAAAGAAAAAGCTAATTGCACGGTATAAAATTATTCAATTACTTTTGGAACGCTGAAATAGCCGTAAGTAGCATTTTTAGAATTAGCTAGAACTTGCGAGGCAATATTGCCATCCTTGACTTCATCATTGACAGGTTCTAAAGTATGGTCACTAACGTTGGTTAAAGGGATGATGTTGTTGGTATCAATCTCATCAAGAGTTTTAACCCAAGTTAAAACATTACCAATTTGTTTGGTAAGTTCTTGAGCTTTTTGCTCGTTAATTTCAATCATTGCTAAGCGAGCAATTTTATTAATATCTTTTGTTGTAATTTCAGCCATGATAATTAGTGATTTAAATAATTTAAAACAGAATTTAACTGCTTTGAATCTTGCAAAAAGTGGACGAATTTTGGCTTTAGATGTTGGATCCCAAAGGATTGGTGTTGCCATTTGTGATGATCAAAGAATCATCGCAACTCCTAAAGTTATTATTGAGCGTCAGAGTAATTTAATTGATTTTAAAAAAATCTTATTAATTATGCAAGAAACTCAAGCAAAAATAATTGTTATTGGTATTCCTTTGGACTCAAAAGAAAATTTTGTTGAAAAATTACCCGATAAACTCAATAAAATGAGTGAGTTTATAATTCGCTTCGGGCAAAATTTTGAACAATATTTGCATAATAATTTTGAAAATTCAACTACCAATAATTCATCTAGTTCAAAAAGTTTAAATTTAGAAATTCCGATTATTTTATTTGACGAGAGATATTCAAGTTTTAGTGCACGAATGCTTAACCATCATAGTTTAAAACACTCCAAAAAAAATAAATATTACGATGATGTTTCGGCCAGCTTGATTTTAGATCACTTCCTGCAATACCTGCACCAAAGCCTCGACTAATTTATCAATCATAACTAAATCATGTTCACTGCTAACGGTTATTCTTAATCTTTCATCACCTTTGGCAACTGTGGGATAGTTAATATGCTGAATGTAAAAATTAAAATCATTTAATAATCTTTGCGAGATTTTTTGGGCTTTTAAAGCATCTCCAATTTTAATTGAAATAATATGCGATTGATTGTTGATAATGTTGATGTTGTGAGTTTTAAGTAAATTTTTTAAATATTGCGAATTGTCATACATTTTTTTACGCTCAACATCGCTGTTTTTTAAATAATCGATATTGCTGATTATAGCGCTGATAATTGCTGGGGGCAGGGCAGTGGTAAAAATAAATCCTGAGGCAAGGCTTCGAATGGCATCAATGGCAATTTTATTGCCTGCTAAATATCCACCAATTGCTCCAAAAGCCTTGGCGTATGTTCCTTCAATAAAATCGATATCTTTGGCAAAATTTAGCTGTTGCGATAGACCACCACCATTTTCGCCGTAAAGCCCAACGGCGTGAACCTCGTCGATATAGGTCATGGCTTGATATTTTTTGGCAAGAGCAATAATTTTTTCAATTTCTGCAAAATCACCATCCATTGAATATACTGACTCGAAGATAATTAATTTATTTTGCGATAATGGATAATTTTGTAATAATTTTTCTAAATCTGCCATATCATTATGACGAAAAACATGTTTTTTTGCATTGCTATTCTTGATGCCAGAAATTATTGAAGCATGATTTTTTTGATCTGAAAAAATTACTAAATCAGGAATTATTTTAACTAAAGCTTGAATCGAAGCATCATTGGCAACATAACCCGAAGCAAAGACACAAGCACTTTCTTTGTTATGGAGTTTGGCAGTTTTTTCTTCAAGTTCGACTAATAATTGCGAGGTTCCTGAAATATTTCGGGTTCCTCCTGAACCAACGCCATATTGCTCCAATGCTTGTTTTGCCGAATTAATCGCCTGCAAATTTTGTCCCATCGCCAAATAATCATTTGAGCAAAAAACAATAATTTTTTGCTGATTGGCATTGTTGATAGCATAAGGGAATTGCCCAGCTAGGCGTGATATGCTAACAAAACTGCGATAGCGATTTTCACTTTTTAGATGATCAATGGTATTTTGAAAATATTGCAATTTCATCAACAAAAATTTTTAAAATTTCATAAAGGTTAATTTTAAAAAAACCTTAAGCGATTATTTAAAATAATCATCGCCAATTACAGCAGACTGGTTGAAAAAAAGCTAGTGAAATTTTAGAACTTTTTTTTATAGGTTTTTTTTAAAGAAATTTTCAAGATTTTTGATTTAACTAATAGCTTAATTTGATTGACCATTTTCGTGAGAGGTAGCGTTCAACATCAATGATTTCATCATTGGCTAATGCTCGATTATAAACTATAAATTCGCCAATTAGTCCACCAAATGTTCGAGCTGCACCAGGATGATTACCTAGGGTCATTGAGGTTGAACCATTGTTTGAGTAGTTGCCAAGGAGATTAGCGGTTGTTGATGCAGTTAAATTGCCATTAAGATAAAGCCCAGAAGAATTTATAGCTGAATTGTAAATTCTTCGCATTATGTAATTGGTATTTTTAGGAATTGTTCCTACTAAATTATTTCCTGCTCCTGGGTAAAAATAAAAATTAAAATTATTTGGATTACCAATAACAAATTCAACATTGTCAATCTCTCCGCCGATTCCTAAAAACATACTGGCGATGATATCAGAATTGCACAGGGTATCCCAGCGCATAATCATGAAAATTGTGCTATTTCTAGGAAATGAGCCAAGTGAAGTTGCAAACATTCGAGTGGTGTGGATCGTAGAATTAAAGCGAATTGATGGCAAACCATTTATGCCA
>JBJTWJ010000078.1:0-1901 GCA_046081665.1 Alphaproteobacteria bacterium
CTCAAGGCTATGAAACAATCATAGGGCAAACAAATATTTCTGCTGGTCAAAGACAAAGGATTGCCTTGGCCAGAGCTTTGTATGGTAATCCTAAGATTTTAGTTTTAGATGAGCCAAATTCAAATCTTGATATTGATGGCGAAAATTCCTTGCTTAAAGCTTTACAGAAAATCAAGGATAATAAGTCTATGACTGTTTTTATTATTTCTCATAAGCCTTCAATTCTGAGAATTACAGACAAGATTATGATAATTGATAATGGTGAAGTTAAAGCATTTGAAGATTCAAATAAAATAATTAATGAATTTAGTGCAAAATAATGACAAAAATTTTAAAAAAAATTTACCAAGAATTTTTAATTTTTTGGAAAATAGATGGCGAGGAAAATTATCTAACTTTGGGTGTTAAAATTAGTCTGTGTTTATTGGTAATTATTTTATTTTGGGCATTGTTAGCGCCAATAAATTCAAGCATTATCGCTTCTGGAGAAATTGTTTTAACTTCCAATAAAAAAATACTTTCACATCTTGAAGGTGGCGTTATCGATAAAGTAATAGTTCAAGAGGGTCAGTTTGTAAATGAGGGTGAAGATTTAATTGTTTTAAATACAGTTCAAGTTGAATCAAAAATTATTCAAATTTCAGAAGCCATAAATGCCGCAGAATTTCAAAAAATTGCTTCAAAAAAAAGAATTAATTCTCTTCAGCAAGAACTAAGAATTGTTAATGAATTGCTAAAAGATGAAAATACTTCGTTAACTCGAAAAATAGATATCGAAAAACAGCTTCACGAGTCCCAAGGAAAGCTTGGCGAAATTATGTCAAATATTGTTAGTTTAAATAATGAGCTTAAGGCAAATCAATATATTCTTGAAAGATCTGTTATTAGGGCGCCAACATCAGGAAATGTTATGAATCTCAAATATCAAACTGTTGGCGGGACAATAACTCCGGCATCGGAAATTATGTTCATCGTTCCAAAAAACGATAAATTAATTGCTGAGTTAAAGGTTAAGCCTCAACATATCGACTTGCTCAAAGAAGGTATGAAAGCAAAAATACAATTAAGTGCTTACAAAACAAGACTAATGCCAAAGTTAAACGGAGTGATTTTGAATGTCTCAGCGGATTCTTTTAAAAATGAAATGACTTCAGAAATATATTTCAAAGCAAGAGTGGAGATTCCTGAGACAGAATTACAAAAACTCAAAGAAGATATAAAATTAATCCCTGGTATGCCAATCGATGGATTTCTTATAACCGGCTCGAGAACTTTATTTCAGTATCTCTTTACTCCAATCAGTGAATCGGCTTATAAAGCTTTTAGAGAAGAATAGTTTTAAAATAAATAAATTTTATAAATTTTTTGAAACCTAAGATTTATATTAAGCTAGGCTATAATACCATTTCAACTTAATAAATGATCAATTAAGCAAGATATTTTTGCCAGTCGTGCCTTTGAGCAACGATCGTGTTTTTTGCGATAAAAATCTTTAAAAAATGAAGCTGTATATCCATACAGCAGCACGACTATTTAAATTTTGAAGATTTTTAGCCAAAAAGATAAAGCTTAATTTATAAATACCTAAATGGTTCATTTATTAGTTGAAATGGTATAATACCAAATCCCATTTATAATTCCATATATATAACCTTGCAGACACTCTTAATAATTTCTGGTGTTAATGTTCTAACAAATTTACAAACCACATTTTCCAATTCTTGAAGAGTTTTATAAATTCTGTTCTGATACCAAATCCCATCTTTAAAAAAACAAAAAAAATTAAAATTCTAACTTCATCTTTTTGGCTAAAAATCTCCAAAAAGCCTCAGCTGTATGGATATACAGCTTCATTTTTTAAAGATTTTTATCTCAAAAATCTTGATCAAAGCCTAAAGGCA
>JBJTWJ010000079.1:0-4024 GCA_046081665.1 Alphaproteobacteria bacterium
CTAAAATCTAAACAGTCGTGCTAACGCGAGCGACACGGACCTCAGCTGTATGGATATACAGCTTCATTTTTTAAAAATTTTTATCTCAAAAATATTTTGTTATAATTTTATTTAAAGATGGGATTTGGTATTATTTAAAAATTTTATTTACTACTTTTTTCTTTAATTTCTTCGAGCTCTAACCATCGATTTTCAAGTTTTTCCAGCTGAGTTGTATAATTAGCTAATTCTGTGCTAATATTTGCAAAATCAATGGGATTGTAATTATCGCCATTTAGTAACTCGTCATTTAATTGTTGAATTTTTTGAGTAAGTTGAGAAATTTTTTCAGTAGTTTTTGTTAACTCCAAAGACATTTTATAGCTAAACTCATTTTCAGTTTTATGGGTTGGAATAGCTATAGACCTGACATTATGCTGAGTTTTTAAATATTGAGAGTCATCGCTATTTATCAAATCATAATTATTTCTAAGATAATTATTATTATTTGAAAGCTGTGAGTTTTTGTTGAAAGATTTATTATTTAAAGGATTATTTTTTTCTTTAAGACTTAAATAATCACTATATCCACCGTAATGATTGGTGATGATTGCTTGTCCTTCAAATGCTAAAATACTAGTTGCAACATTATCTAAAAAATCGCGATCATGAGAAACTACCAGCAATGTTCCTTGATATTCTTGCAGGTAATCTTGCAAGATATCTAGCGAGTCCATATCAAGATCATTGGTAGGTTCATCTAAAATCATAAAATTTCCGGGATTGGCTAAAGTTTTAGCAAGTAATAAACGATTTTGTTGACCTCCAGATAAGGTTGAAACCTGTGTAAATCTATCATCGGGATTAAAAGCAAAATCGCGAAGATATCCACAAATATGACGAGTTTTATTATTGGCTAATTGCACATAATCTGAACCACTATCGCATAAAATTTCTTGCATAGTTTTGGTAGAATTTAGTAGACTTCGCGATTGATCAAAATATGAAAATTTTATATCGCGAGCCATTTTAATATTTCCGCTTACTGGCTTAATTTCATTAACAATTAGCTTTAAAAAAGTTGATTTTCCAGCACCATTTTTGCCAATTATGCCAATGCGTTCTTGACGTATAATTCTTAAATTTAATTTATCGATTATTTTATTCTGGCTATTATTTTCAAAATGAAAACTGACATTGTTAAGATTCATGATCAATTGCGGTGAATCTTCTTCAAACTCGGGATTAACAAGCTTGATCTGCGATTGATTGGCATTAACTATTTTCCGTTGACTGGATAATTTGCTTTGCAATTCTTTGAGGTGATGAAGTCGACCAATATTTCTTTTTCTACGAGCAGTTACTCCAGTTTGAAGCCAAGAGCTTTCCAGTTCAACTTTTTTTTGCAAATTTTCTAACTCACGATTTTCAAAATCAATAATATTTTGTGACCATTCGTCGAAGTTTTTATAACCCTGATTATTAACTTTGATTTGTCCAGCTCTAATCCAAAAAACTTTGTTAGAAGTTTTTTCCAAAAATTTTCGATCATGGGAAATGATAATTAATGCTCCTTGAAAATTTTGTAAATAATTTTCAAGCCATTCAATTATTTCAATATCCAGATGGTTAGTTGGCTCATCTAGAAGTAAAATATCAGGCTCATGAATCAGGGCGTAGGCCAGATTAACCCGGCGAATCTGACCTCCTGAAAGATTTGCTGTTGATAAATTTTTATCAATTTTAAGATTGCTACAAACTATATCAATTAAGTATTTTTTGTGTTCATCGAGTGCTAATTTTTGGGTGATATAGTCTTCAACGCTAAGACCATGGGGAATTTTTTCATTTTGTTGAAGATAGCCTAAAATAGTATTAGGCATCTGAAAACGCTGGTTAATATCGAGTTCAAATGTTCCAGCCAAGGCATTAAGAAGAGTAGTTTTACCAACGCCATTTTTGCCAATTAAACAAACTCGATCCCGAGCAAATAAATGAAGATCTAAATTCTCAAATAGTATTTTTTTGGCAAACGAAATTGAAGCTTTTCTAAGTGATAAAACGGGATGTTTGCTCATGAAATTTTTACTTTCTTAATTTAAAAGAAGATTTATAATAAACTCCTAAGCTCTCAATTTCAAGTAGTTTTGCCAATTAGTTTATTTTACTATTTTGCAAAAAAATATCAAAATAATTTTTAAAAATTTAAAATACACTTATGCCAAAAAAAATTGTTAAAAAAAATCTTAAACAAGTTAAAAAAAATCCACTAATATCGAAAAATCATAACTATGTTAAAACTTCTCACGGCTTAAGAGTAAGTGTTGATACGATGAAAGATGTTGAAAGTGTATCGATCGGAGTATTTGTTAACACTG
The DNA here is from genome assembly GCA_046081665.1 of Alphaproteobacteria bacterium. GTDB lineage: Bacteria > Pseudomonadota > Alphaproteobacteria > Rickettsiales > UBA1997 > CAILUF01. Next base: position 2,358 of record JBJTWJ010000079.1, read on the forward strand.
GTAGTAGAAATGAAACTAAAGAGATCAATGGCATTTCACATTTTCTTGAGCATATGGCATTCAAGGGAACCAAAAAACGTTCTGCTCGCCAAATTGCTGAGCATTTTGAAAGTATCGGAGGTCATATCAATGCTTATACCTCTAAAGAAAAAACCGTTTATTATGTAAAAGTTTTAAAAGAATTTAGTGAATTTGCTGTCGAGTTTTTAGCGGATATTTTACAAAATTCAATTTTTGATGAGGTTGAATTGAACAAGGAACGAGGGGTAATTTTACAAGAAATTGCCATGACTAATGATACCCCAGATGATATAATTTTTGATTATTTTCAAAATACTGCATATCCCAATCAAGCCTTGGGAAGATCAATTTTAGGAGAGGTTAAAAATATAAAAAATTTTCAACGACAAGATTTTGTAAATTATATTCAAACAAATTATAACTTCTCAAACATGGTTGTTGTTGCCAGTGGCAATATCATTGAACAAGATTTATTAAAATGGAGTGAAAAATATTTTAACAAATTAGCAATAAAGCAAAGTCCAAAACATTCCTTGGCAAAATATCAGGGTGGAGAATTTCGTAAAGAAAAAAAATTAGAACAAATAAATTTTGTTATAGGTTTTGAAGGTTTTTCTTATCATCATCAAAATTATTATCTCTCTCAAACTTTGGCAATGATTTTAGGTGGTGGAATGTCATCACGATTATTCCAAGAGGTCAGGGAGAACAATGGTTTAGCATATTCGATTTATGCCTTTAACAGTTGTTTTAGAGATACTGCAAATTTTGCAATATATGCAGGAACAACTCCTGAAAAATTCAACAAAATGTTAAAAATTGTTAAAGAGCAATTGAAAAAAATTTCTCATAAAATTAGCCAAGACGAGTTATCAAGAGTTATCACCCAATTTAAAGCAAGCTTGTTAATGGCTAAGGAAAGCACAAGTTCAAGAATGCAAAGACGAGGTACTGATATTATTGCCTTTGATCGCATTATTACTGATCAAGAAATTAATGATGAATTAAATAAAATTACTTTAAAAAAATTAACAAATTTAGCAGAACAAATTTTTAATAATTCTACACCAACCCAAGCTATGATTGGCAAAGTAAAGGGTTTGGATAAATTTATTTGGTAAATAAATTTTTTTTAATAAATTAAATTTGAAATTTTTATTATAAGTAATAATTAAATTTTTTTTATAGAAGTTAGAAAAGATGCTTGCAAAAATATTTGTTTTAAGAGAAAAATTGATTTAAGAATTTAAATCAACATCAATTTTATGTCATACAATCAACAAGCCTTGTCCCTAGCTTTTGAAAACAACGGTATCGCCAAACTTACCCTTGATTTACCAAATGAAAAAGTTAATAAACTCTCTAAAATAGTTTTAGAGGAGCTCGAAAAAGCAATTAATGTTATAGACGGAAATAAGGCAATTAGAGTTTTAATTATAACTTCGGCTAAGAAAGATATATTCATTGCTGGAGCGGATATCAATGAAATAAGATCAATTGAAAATCAAGACGATGCTTATAAAAAAGTTTCTCAAGGTCAAAAAATAATTGGCAAAATTGCAAAATTAAAAATTCCAACAATTGCAGTTATAAATGGTGCTTGTTTAGGAGGTGGCTTAGAACTTGCTTTAGCTTGTGATCATCGT
>JBJTWJ010000080.1:0-2782 GCA_046081665.1 Alphaproteobacteria bacterium
AAATAAGTTTTTTTTGTATTAATTTAAATTATAAAATTATATTTTAATAATTGGGGTTTAATTAAATTTACTACTTTTTATTTTTTGATACCAGTAAGTATTTTGAAGATCTCTTTGCATAATTGCCTTAACCTTGCCAAATTCAATCTTATCGCCTAGGTACCAATAAATTTCAGCAAGGCGAAAATAGCTTTCAGGTATTTGTTTGGTGTAGCGATAACGCTCAATGACTAGTTGCAAATTATTAATTGCACCAACAAAATTTTTCTGATTAATTTGCTGACGAGCTTGTTCAAGAATTGATCCTGCAATATGTTCATCAATAAATTCAAGTTTTTCTTTGGCATCCAAAGCATGCTGATCAGCTGGAAATTTAACAATTAATTCACGAAAAATTGCCGATACTAATTTTGAATTATCTTGCGAGCGATCAATATTAGGAATTTGTAAATAATAACACAAACCACGCAAATAAAGCATGTAAGGAACATATTTACTAGTCGGATTAAGCCTAAAGAAATCTTCACTGATATTGATTACCTTATCAAATTCTTTATCTTTAAAATAAGCATATCCTGCCATCACCTGCCCTTTTAAAGCCCATTTTGAAAAAGGAAATTCGTCATCAATTTTTTCAAATTCTTTAGCTGATTCGTTATAATCTTTGTTTTTCAAAAGCTTATAAGCGTTAAGATACAAAGTCTCGGCAGTTGATTTTTCTTCTTTGGTTGCACAACTAGTAATTAAAATAACTAAACAAAATAATTTGCAATAGCTCAGCTTGTTATGCGAATATTTTAATTTTTTTAAAAAACTAGAAATTGCCACTACAACTAATTTTTTTGAAGGATTGCAAATTGACATAAACATATTTTGTTACTTTATTTTCTGATATCAATGCTAAGTTGATGAGCTTGCAATCCTTCGCATTGAGCTATGATACTTGCAAAAGGAGCTAATGAGTTGAAGGTTATTTTATCGCATTGCATAATTGAGCGTCTCTTTAAAAAATCATAAACTGATAATCCGCTGGCAAATCTTGCGTTAGCAAGAGTTGGTAAAGTATGACTTGGTCCTGCAATATAATCGCCAATTGCTTCAGGAGTATATTCACCAATAAAAATAGCTCCAGCATTAGTAATTTTTTCCAAATAATGCGAATGATCATTAACAATAATTTGCAGATGTTCAGGAGCAATAAAATTAATAATTGCCGAGGCTTGGGTTAAATCTTTTAAGACAAAAATTGCCGAATTTTTTAAAGATTCTTCAATTATTTTTTTACGTGGTAATATTTTTAAAAATTCATTGATATGTTGAATAATTTTGTGAGCAAATTCTAAATCATCAACAAAAATAAATGCTTTGGAATCAACACCATGTTCGAGTTGTGATAAAGCATCAATAGCGATCCATTTTGGATTAGCAAAATTTTCAGAAATTATTGAAACATCACTGGGACCTGCAATCATATCGATTCCCACCTCACCATAAAGCTGTTTTTTGGCAAGAGCAACATAAGCATTTCCTGGGCCAACAATTTTATCAACCTTTGTAACAGTTGGAGTTCCAAATGCCAAAGCGCTTATGGCCTGAGCACCACCAATTTTATAAATTTTTTTTACCTTGCAAATTTTAGCGCAGTATAAAATTGCTGGATTAATTTTTTGATTGGCTGAAGGGGTAGCAAGATAAATCTCTTTAACGCCAGCTACAAGTGCTGGAACAACAGACATCAAAACCGAACTTGGATAACAAGCACTGCCTGCTGGAACATAAACTCCAATTTTTTCAATGGCTTGCCAAATGTTACCAATTTTCATTCCCCGTTCATCAGTAGCAAAAAAATCTAAAGGCAATTGTTGACGATGATATTTTTCGATTCTTTGAAAAGCTAGATCTAAAGCTAATTTGAGCTCATCATCTATTTGATTTACCTGATCTTGAATTTGATTAAATTCAATAACAAAGTCATCAGTATTTTTGAAATTTGCTTGATCAAACTGATTTGATAATTCAATTAAAGCTTGATCATTTTCATGCTTAACTCTTGATATTATTGACTTAACGGCATTGTTAATTTCATCACCATAAGAATAATTTTGTTGTAAAAAATTATAAACTTCTTTTGCAAGCGATTGCTCAATATTGTCATTTACAGGGTTATTTAAACAAAAAATCTGCATTTATTCATGTAAATTAAATTCTCTTTAAAATTTATTATTAATTAAATATAATTTTAAATTATTTAAAACTAATTTTATCACCAACTTTGATATTATATTTATCAACAATTCCAGCATTAACCTCAAGTGTCTTATTAACCTCAAATTCAGATGAGATAATTTTTTCATCTAGTGGTTTATTATTTTTAGCAATACTTAGAATTTTATTAGACTTATCTACAAAAATAATGTCAAGAGGGATTAGGGTATCTTTCATCCAAAAATTGACTATTTGCGATTCTTCAAAAGTGAATAACATAGCATGGTCCTCGGGTAATTTTTTAATTTCCATTAAACCCCGTTCTCTCTTTTTAAAATCATCAGCTATGGCAATTTTAAATTTATGTAATTTCTTGCTATCATTGCTAATAAACACTAACTCGTGATTATAATTTTTTAGGTTTTTATTAAATTTTTTAACATCTTCATTATCATCAATTTTATTTACGTTTAATTCTTGATTAGTTGAATCTGTTTTTTTAGAATCCTTATCATGATCATGTTTTTTTGAAGAATGATGATCATGCTTACCATAACTATGTGCATAACTATCGGAT
>JBJTWJ010000081.1:0-16391 GCA_046081665.1 Alphaproteobacteria bacterium
TGAAAGTAGAAGAGGATTAAGTGAACCAGGAAAATTAGTAGTTGCAAACAGTCACACAAAAGTAACAGAATGGCTTAGAAAAAATGAAGCAAGTAAATCTAGATCGCAATCTCCAAGTCCTTAAAGTTTAAGATCATCTAGATCAAGAGCTCCAAGCCCTGAAACACCAAGATCACATTAATTCTGAATTTATTCCTTAACCAGCTAACCCTAAAACAGCCTTACAAATTCTTTAAAATTTTGCTTAATTCTTCAACATTGAGATTGAGGCATTTGAGGCGGTGGACAAGTTGCTCCTTGAGTTTGGGGTGGATGTTGTAAAGCTTGATATTGGAGAAATCTTTGATTTTAGCGGTTGGGTCAATCTTATTGCAGATATCAAAATCATGGCTGTGATTAACATCGTCAGGCAAAGAAAATTGTGAGCTTGATGGCAAGGAGTCATTCGAAGAATCTTGTTCTGGATTGCTGGTAAAACCAAAATTTTGTTGCTCTAAAGTTTCTTCCAAATCTTCCTGATTGTCTTGGTTATTAGTTAAATTATTTTTTAACAAATCTTGTTTTTCACTACTAAAATTTATTACTAATTGATTACTTTCATCTAAAGTTGTTAATTGTTGAGAATTATTTGTTTCGAAGTAATGTTTTTTATTTTTAGAATTTTTTGAAGTTTTTTTTGAAGTTGTGTTAGCGAGTAAAATTTTCTTTAAATGCTCAAGATCATAGCCTTCTTCAGCGATAAGTTTTTTAATTTTTTTAAGAGTTAAAAATTGTTGATTAGAAAATAATTTTTGATTTGTTTGATCAAGGCTGGGTTGCAGATCATCAAATAATTCAATCCAAGCTGTTAAGTCTTCTTCATTGATTTCAAGTTCTTTTGCAACATCTAAAAATTCATGTTGAATTGAAGATGAGAGTTTTTCTAGCTGTTCGTTAATTTGCTCAAGACCCATGGTTTTTTTTAGTATAATTGGAAATTAAATATTTGATAATCACTCCGCAAATTGCACTTAGTGGCACTGCAAAAATTATTCCTGTAACACCAAAGAGAGTTCCAAAGAAGAATAAACCAAAAATAATCCAGACCGGATGAAGACCAATTTTATTGCCAATTAAATTTGGAGTTAAGAAATTTGATTCAATAATTTGCCCAATGATAAAAACCCCTGAAACTAAAGCGATATTGGTAAAATCAATTCCCCACTGAAATAATGCCACAACTATTGCCACAGTCACTCCGCAAAGCATGCCAATATAGGGAATAAATGAAAGAATTCCTGTCATTAAGCCGATTAAAAAACCATAATCCAATTTGCAAAAACTTAATAATGTTGCATAAATAAAGCCCAAGATTAGGCAAACTTGAATTTGTCCACGAATAAATCCTGCTAGGGCTTTATCGATATTTAAGGCTAGTTGACGAATTGGTTTGGAGATTTTATGCGGTAAATTATTGTTTAAACTTTTAACCAAGCGATCCCAGTCTTTAAGCAAATAAAAAACTAAAATTGGCATGATAAAAATTAGCGATAAAATGTTAATTATCGAAGCCGATGAGCTGATGGTGTTTAGAAAAATATTTTTAATTAATTCACCAAATTTTCCTGTGAATTCTTCATTGGCAAGAATATGTGACAAGTCTTTGTCAAATTTAAAGCCAAATTTATTGAGTGCATCAATTATTTTGGGATAAATATCATCGGTAATGGTTTGTGTATAACGAGGTAGATTCTCTAAAAGCTGTATCGATTGATTATAAAGCAGGGGAATGGTAACTAAAAATAAGGCAGTGACAATTGCCAAGAAAATCAACAATATGATTAGGGTTGAGAGGTTTCTTGGAATGTGATAGCGAATTTGCAATTTATCAACGAGAGGGTGAAGAAAATAGGCGATTATCAGCGAAATGATAAATGGCGTTAGCACGCTTTTAATTTGATAAATTATAAATACACTAAAGCTAACAAGTATTAAAACTATTAGTATTTTATCTCTAATCTTCATCATTTTAGTTTATAATCAATAAAGTTAGTTAAGAGTAACCAAATAAAAGTTATCGCTTTGCTTATCTGCATCGGCATTAATTTTAGCGAGATTGTCTTCAATTTTAACATTGCCATCATTGTAATTAACACTAACAACTGCATAGTCTCGAGCAAGTGATTCAATGTTAAGTTGATTGATAAAATTGGCGTTTTCAATTTGTTTTTTAAATTTTATCCAACTATCTAAATCGTTGAGATAAATGCCTAAACGAATAAAATTATTGTTAAGATTTTTATCATTAGCAATTTGAGAGTTACTCAGATATTCTATGGTTTTTTGGGCAACAGTATCAAGGAGTTGTTCATAGTTTAAGCGATCAACATTAACAAAGCTTAAACGAATTTGCTTGTTTTGCATTTTGCGAATATAGTTAACATCAAGAATGATTTTATTTTCAATATTATCGTAATTAAGAATGATTGTGTAAGCACTGTTAGAGTTATATTTGGCAAGGATTGGCTCAAGATCGCTATATTTGATATTGGCAATATTTTCGCTATTAACAATTCCAATATTATCAACATCGCTTTGAGCAACTACAAAGCTTTTTTTATTTTTTTTACCCAAAGTGCGATTTAAGGCATAACGCCAGAGATTGTCTGGCTCCCAGAGGTTAATTCTTTTGTTCTGATTAATTCCGGCAATTATCAAGGCAGTATCTTTGCCATCAGGATTTTTGAAAGCTGAATCATTGCCTTGCTCTTTAAGTTGAAGAGATTTTTGTTTTAAAATATGATCAACAAAATTTTTGGCAAAAGTTATATTGAAATTAGCTGAATAAACATTGCCAGCAATTTTTTCATCTTGAATTTGTTCTGAGCTAACCATATCAGAAATTTCTTCATCATTGATTTCATCAGCAATTGCCAGATTAAGTTGCAAACGAGTTAGTAAAATTAAAAATCCGTCACGACGAGCACTTGCAACTGCAAGGTTTCTTGCTTGAGCTGGAGATTTGCCTTTAACTTTGGTAGCAATATTTTCAACAAAATAAAGTTCATTATTAGCACTATAAGCATTGACGCTGAATGCAAATATTATCGCCAAAAATAAAGTAAAATTTGAAAAAAATTTTAGCATAAAATTTTAAAAAAGGGTTGATTCGTGTTTTTAATTATGCGATAAATTTATTAAAAATTAAATTTAATTAATTTTTAGTTAAAAAATTTTGTTTGAATTTAAACTTAATATTGCTATTATTCAAGTCCAGTATTTTTTAAAATAAAATTTTAATGCAATTTTTAATTCAATTGGTAATTCAATAAATTTTTAGTAAATTTAAATGTCTTCTACATATAAAAAAGCAGGTGTCGATATTGATGCTGGCAATAATTTGGTAAACTTAATTAAGCCTTTAGCTTCTTCAACCCAAAGAGTTGGTTGTGCATCGCAATTGGGAGGTTTTGGAGCGCTGTTTGATTTGAAATCTTGCGGTTTTAAAGATCCTATTTTAGTTTCATCAACTGATGGAGTTGGCACAAAATTAAAAATTGCTATCGAAACTAATCAGCATGAAACAATTGGTATCGATTTAGTAGCGATGTCAGTTAATGATCTGTTAGCCCAAGGTGCAACCCCATTATTTTTCTTGGATTATTTTGCCTGTAGTAAGCTTGATGTTGAAATTGCTAGAACAGTGATTTCTGGAATTGCCAATGGTTGCAAGCAAGCAAATTGTGCATTGATTGGGGGTGAAACTGCTGAAATGCCTGATATGTATCATGGCAATGATTATGATCTGGCTGGCTTTGCGGTTGGAGCAGTTGAGCGTGATGAAATTTTGCCAAAAGATACCAAAGCTAAAGATATAATTTTGGGCTTGGCCTCAACTGGCGTGCATTCAAATGGTTTTTCTTTGGCTCGCTATATCCTTAAGCAAAATAATTTGCAATTTAGCGATATAGCTTTTGATAATAGAAATTTTGGCGAAGTATTGTTAACGCCTACTAAAATTTATGTTGCAAGTTTATTGCAGGCTTTCAAAACCAATAAAATCAAGGCTTTGGCTCATATTACAGGCGGAGGTCTGGAAGAAAATTTACAAAGAGTTTTGAATAAAAATTTAAAAATGCATATCAATTATCAAGCATGGTCAATGCCAGAAATTTTCCAAGTTTTACAAAAAATTGGTAAAGTTGAAGATCATGAAATGCGTCGAACTTTTAATTGCGGAATAGGTATGGCATTGATAGTTGAGCAATCTGGGGTTGATGAAGTTAAAAAAGTTTTAGAGGAAAATGGTGAAAAAGTATATGTAATTGGGGAATTGGCATGAGTTTAATTCAGCGTAACATTTCAGTTCATCTTCAAGATTTTCCAAATATTGATTTTATTGAAGGTGATAAAAAATTAGTCGAGCAGATGGATCTTGTCAGAAGCATTTGTTCGCAAGCTTTGTCAATACGCGATCATTTAAATCTCAGGGTTAGATTGCCAATTGCCAGTCTTTCAATCATTGGCAAAAATGCTCAACAATTTTTAGATTTCAAAGATATTATTGCTGATGAAGTTAATGCCAAGCAAATCAATATTTTAGAAGAGATTGGGCAATATGGCGAAATTAAATTGCAAATAAATTTTAAGAAAATTGGTAGCAAATACGGGCCAAAAATAAAAGATATTACTCAAGCCATGAAGCAAGGTAATTGGCAAAAAATCGCTGAAAATAAAATCTCAATTGCCGATGTTGAGCTTGTAGATGATGAGTTTGAATTAAAGCTCAATCCTAAAAATTTTGATGAAAAAAAATATGCAATCAATGCTTTACCTAGCAATGATTATTTGGTTATGCTTGATATTGTTATTACCGATGATTTAATCAACGAAGGCATAGCTCGCGATATTGTTCGCTCAATTCAGCAAAATCGTAAAAATGCCAATCTCGATATTTCTCAAAAAATCAATGTTAAATTATATTCAATGCAGTCAAGAATAGGTTTGGTTGGCAAAGAGTTTTCAAATTATATTGCCAATCAGGTTTTAGCCAACGAAATTGAGGTTATAGAAAATAAAGCGGTTGATAGTTCTTATCTGGTTTTCGAAAATATTCTCGATGATGGTGATTTGTTTGTAGCTTTCAAGAGTGTTTAATTAAATTTTATAATTATTAAGACATCTTTAAAAAAACTAAAACTGCAAAGAAGTTTCGATGGGAACATGGTCTGATGGTTGATTTTCTAGACGAAAATCGCGATAAATTTTATAACAACTTAGATATTTTTTTAAATTAGGTGATACCCAAATGTGATCAAGTCTTCTTCCGCGATCTGATTTTAAAGGTTCAATTGCTCGATAACTCCACCAGCTATAAAGCTTTTCTTGGTGGTTAACAAAATGGCGATGACTATCAATAAAGCCCAGAGAATTTTGAAGTCTGGTTAATTTTTCAATTTCAATTGCGGTATGAGAAACAACATTTTGCATTTGTTTATGAGACCAAACGTCATGTTCAAGTGGAGCAATATTAAAATCACCAACAATTACTATTTTTTCTTGAGATAAAGTTTTTGTGCTAAAAAAATCACTCATCCAATCAACAAATTTAAGTTTGTGATCAAACTTATCGTTAACTTTTGGATCGGCAATATCACCTCCAGCTGGAACATAAAAATTATGAATTATAATCTCGCCAATTGGACTTTTAATTTGAGTGCTAATATGACGCTTATGACCATAGTCAAGAATATCAATTTTGTGAGTATTTTGTATGGGAAATTTGCTGAGAATTGCAACACCATTATATGATTTTTCTCCACAAAATTCAATAAAATTATAACCATAAGAGATTAGTTCTAAGGCAGGAAAAAGTTGGTCTTCAACCTTAGTTTCTTGTAAGCAAATTACATCGGGATTGGTAAGATCAATAAATTTTTTTAACAGACCAATTCTTAAGCGTAAAGAATTAATGTTCCATGAAACAATTTTCACTTTAGTCAATTTGATAAGTTACAACTACATTTGAGCGGATTTTTTGTTCGCCATTATCGCCTTGCAAAATAACAACTGAGGGCGAGAACTCATCGCGATTTTCAATAAAACCATGTTTTTTTAAGCGTTCATAATCAGTAATTTGGGAATTTTCATTAAATTTAATAAACTTTTTTAATCTTACGCCTAATGCCTTAGCAACATTCTTGGCATCTTGCTTGGCAAGTTCAATAGCTTTTGATCTGACTTGATCTTTATATTTATCAATATTTTCGATTTCATATGTTATTGCCCCAATATCAACTATTTCTCTATCGTTTAAGAAGTCGACAATTTCACCAGATTTTTTTATATCGCGAAGTTTAACGAAGATAACCTGAGAAGCTTCAAAGGCTATGGGATTATTTTTATTAACTGGACAATTGGTATTTTTTTTGCAAGATTCTAAAGAATATTTTGGTCTACTAACATAGCTTTCGGCTTTAAGATCTTCCTTGTTGATGCCTTTATCATACAGCTGTACCATAATCTGATTAGCTTTTTGGATCATTTTTTGATGAGCATCTTTAGCAGTTTTTTCGGTTGATGAAACAATAAAAAAGAAATTGCCAATATCGGCATTTAGTTTTATTTCGTAACTACCACGGCCATTGATAAAATTTTGTAACCCTGCATTTTTTTTGTTGCTGATATCGATAACAGTTTCATAACTTTTAAGGATACAGAAAATTGACAAAATAATGCATAAAAAAGCAAAATTATTTTTTAAATTGCGATCGTTAAAAATTGAACGATTGCCTAATCTGTTTGATTCTAGATGTTCAAAATCATCGAAGTTGTTTTTCATAGGTTAATTTTTGATTGAAATTTGCCACTTAAGTTTTTTTATTTTTATTTAAAAAGCTAGCAAAATTTAACAAAATTTCTTTTTAGTATTTTTAAGAAACATCGCCAACTGAGATCGTAAAAGTTTGCTGATCTTTTGATAATATAATATTGCCGAATTCGTCAATATTTTTGAAAATTCCGGTTAGCAATTTTTCTTGGCACTCTTTAGCGACGTTGATGGTAAGTTCTTGATTCAACAAATAAGCTTTTTCAAGCCATGTTTTTTTTAAATTTTTAAAGCCAAATCTTTTCCAAATCTCAAGAAAAATATTGAATTTATCTAAGAATTTTTTGAGAAGATCAATATTGTTAGTGTTAATGGCATACTCTTTTAGATTAGTTGCAGGGTATCTGGTCGATGATGGATTGCTGTTAACATTAATGCCAATGCCAATTATTGCTAATTGTTGATTATAGTTATTTAATAAATTTTCCACTAATATTCCACAAACCTTCTTATTTTCAATTAACAAATCATTTGGCCATTTATTTAAGACTTTAAATTTATCTTGGCCAAGATCACTTAAAACTTCGTTAACAACAATTGAGCACATTAGCGGAAACGAAGAATAAAAAGACTTGTCAACTTGACTTAAGTCAATTATCAGCGAGAAATAAAGATTACCAATTGGTGATTGCCATTGGCGATTCAATCGCCCTTTGCCTTGCGTTTGAATATCGCTTAAAATTATTTCATTGGCAAAAATTTGCTGATTTTCTAACAATTCTTTGGCTAAATCATTGCTACTTTTGACTTCTAGATAATGATGGATTGAATAGTTGCGATAGTTGAAGTGTTCTTTAAAAATATTTTGGCTATTCATCGGCTAAAAACCCAATTATTTTGATCAGAAAATTGCTGATTAAATTGATAATCTTCTTCCTTAAATTTTTTTAAATCATGAGGGTTGTCGATGTTGTTAAAAACTGCATAATTGGCCATTAATCCACGAGCCTTTTTAGCATTAATTGCCACAATTTTTAAAACACCATTTTTCTTTTCTTTGAAAATTATATTGTAAATTTTTTGCGGAATTTTCTTAGGGTTAAGCACAGCAAAATATTCCTGAGAGGCAAGGTTTATAAGTTCTTTGGATTTTGTATTTGCTAGATATTCATTAATTTTTTCGCCCCAAAATTCGTAAAGATTTTTTTTCAAAAAATTAACTTTACTAAAGTCAGTTGCCATTTCCAGTCGATAAGGCCTGATCAAATCAAGAGGGCGTAAGATGCCATATAAACCTGAGATAATGCGGAGATGCTCTTGAGCATATTTAAAATTTTTTTCAGTGAATTTATGTTTATCAATTTTTGAATAAACATCGCCATCATAGGCCAGCAGTGCTTGACGTTGGGGATTTTGTGCAAAATCTTTAAATCGCAAAAAATTAAGTTGAGCCAGATTTTGGCTAATATCCATAAGCTTTTCAAGGCTTTTACTGTCAAATTTTTTTAGCTCTTTAACAAGTATTTCTGCCTCCTTGATAAATTCTGGCTGACTGTGATTTTTAACATTGAAAGTAGTATCATAGTCAAGAGATTTGGCTGGCGATAGTAAAATAATCATAAACTTGATAAATGTTTGCTTGCTTTTAAATAAAAATTCGTTAAATTATACCAAATCCCATCTTTAAATAAAATTATAACAAAATATTTTTGAGATAAAAATCTTTAAAAAATGAAGCTGTATATCTATACAGCTGAGGCTTTTTAGAGATTTTTAGCCAAAAATATGAAGCTAGAATTTTAATTTTTTTAAAAGTTTTAAAGATGGGATTTGGTATTATTTAGCAACAACACTTCAAAGTCAAATAATTTGCTTAAGATTTTATTAATATAGTTTGAAATTCGATTTCTAGGCAATGTTAAAATCGTTAGCAAGGCAATTCCAAATAACTTTTGATTCCCAGTATCTCAGGGTATCTTAGGGTATCTTAGGGTTGGAAAGTCTTTGAAATATCAAAAAAATTAAAAACTAAATATTTTATGAGTCAAGAATTACCCCTTATGCGCAAGGCTACCGCAGTATGGTTGGTTGAAAATACTTCGCTTACCTTCGCTCAAATTGCCAAATTTTGCGGACTTCATGAGCTAGAAGTTCAAGGTATCGCGGATGGCGATGTTGCTTCAGGAATTATTGGGCAAAGTCCGATCTTTTCAGGGCAATTAACTTATGAGGAAATCAGAAGATGTGAGCAAGATCAAAAAGCTATTTTGTTAATTAATCAAAACGCTTCAAGCTCGATTAAAACAACTGTTAAAAGATCAAAATATACGCCAATTGCCAGAAGACAAGATAAGCCAGATGGAATTTCATATTTGCTGAAATATTATCCAGAAATTTCTAACAATCAGATTAAAAAATTAGTTGGAACAACTGACAAAATGATTGAATCAATTAGAAATCGTCAGCATTGGAATATGAAAAATATTAAACCTCGCGATGTCGTTCTTCTTGGATTGTGCAGTCAATCGCAATTTAACGATGTAATTTCGCAAGTTAAATCAAGCCAAGAAAAAACTGATGGTTCGGTCATCGAAACTTCAGATCGTCGTGTTGAAAAAAAGAAAAAAAATACTAAAAAAAATGAAAATTGAAATTGGTCAAAACGCTCCGTTATTTGCTCTTACGAGCAATGAAAATAAAGAGGTTCGCCTTGCAGATTTTCGCGGACAAAACGTTGTTCTTTACTTTTATCCCAAAGACGACACCCCAGGTTGCACTATCGAAGCCCAAGATTTTTCAAGCAAAAGCAAGGAATTTGCAAAACATGATTGTGTAATTCTTGGCGTTTCTCGTGATAACATTAACAGTCATTGCAAATTCATTGCCAAATATAAATTAAATTTCTTGTTATTGGCTGATGAAAATTCTGAGCTATGCGAGCAATATGGAGTTCTCAAGGAAAAATCAATGTTTGGCAAAAAATCAATTGGCATTGATCGCTCAACATTTCTAATTGATAAAATGGGTAAGATTCAAAGAGTTTGGCAAAGCGTTAAAGTTAACGGTCATGTTCAAGAAGTTCTCGACGAATTAGCAAAAAAACATTAGCAAAAAAAATAGTAATAAATTTTTTTTCAGCCCAGCAATTTTCAAGTAATACCAAATCAATATCTTTAAATAAAATTATAACAAAATATTTTTGCCAGTCGTGCCTTTAGGCTTTGATCAAGATTTTTGAGATAAAAATCTTTAAAAAATGAAGCTGTATATCCATACAGCTGAGGTGGATGTCGTTGCGTTAGCACGACTATTTAAATTTTTGGAGATTTTTAGCCAAAAAGATGAAGTTAGAATTTTAACTTTTTTTTTGTTCATTTAAAGATGGGATTTGGTATAATACCATTTCAACTTAATAAATGATCAATTAAGCAAGATATTTTTTAAAGTCGCACCTAAGGCATCGATCGTGTTTTTAGCCAAAAAGATAAAGCTTAATTTATAAATACCTAATTGGTTCATTTTATTAGTTGAAATGGTATCAGCTATTTACAGCTCAGCAGTCTTTGTTTATAAAGCTTTTGACTTATCTTTGATAAAAAGCTTCGAAGGTAGATTTGCGAATGACATGTTGTCTAATCACAAAGCTAACAAGGGCTGGCGAGGCATCTTGTTTGACATCAATCTTCTCAACATCTAGAGCATAAAGTGTGAAAATATAGCGATGTTTTTTGTCACCCTTAGGTGGACATGGGCCACCATATCCATATTCACTATAATCATTTTTAGCCTGATTTATTCCATCAGTCAAATTAAAACTATTCATTGAAAAACCTTGCTTTAACTCGTTATAAGTTGTTGGAATATTAAAAATTAACCAATGCCACCAGCCACTGCCAGTTGGGGCATCAACATCAAAAACTGTTAGAGCCAGACTTTTAGTTTTAGCAGGAATACCTTGCCAAGAAATTTGTGGTGATAAATTTTTCCCCTCACAGCCAAAGCCCTTAAAAACAAAATCATTTGCAAAACTACTTTTTGAAGCGATATCACTACTTGAAAATCTCAGATCAACACCTGAGCTAACTTGGGCATTTGAAATTGAGCACGAGACAAAGAAAATCGAAATTGAAAATAACAATATTTTGTTAAAAAACTTAACAAAAAATACTCTAAAAATTTTTTTGAATGATTTCATGAAAGTCGTTATTTGGTTAAGAAATTAAAATTTTTTATAAAGTAAATTTCTTAATTTTTTAAGGCAAGGAATTTTTTAAAAGTTGACAGGCTTTAACCAAAGCTTGGGCTTTGTTAAGGGTTTCTTGATATTCGCTTTCAACATTTGAGTCAAAGACCACACCTGCCCCTGAATGTAGATAAATTTTTTGATCTTTGATTAAAGCTGAGCGTAAAATAATGCAAGTTTCCATATCGCCATTACTTGAAAAATAGCCTGCACACCCCGAATAAAAACTGCGTTTAATTTTTTCAATTTCTTCAATTATTTCCATGGCTCTGATTTTTGGAGCACCGCTAACAGTGCCAGCTGGGAATGACGAAATTAAAGCATCAAGAGCATCACACTGATCATTAATCTTTCCTTCAACACTTGAAGAAATATGCATGACATGGGAGTAATATTCTATAGCCATTTTTTTGGTAACCTTGATTGATCCTGCTTTGGCAACCATGCCAATATCATTTCTAGCCAAATCAATAAGCATTAAATGTTCAGCAACTTCTTTTTCATCTTGCAATAATTCTTGAGCAATTTTTTGATCTTCATCGCTATTTTTTCCACGCAATCTTGTTCCGGCTAATGGTCTAACAATAATTTTATCTTGTTGCTTAGAGACCATGATTTCAGGGCTTGAGCCTGTTAAAACAAAATCATCAAATTGTAAATAAAATAAAAAAGGCGAGGGGTTAACTGTTCTTAATGCCCGATAAAATTCGAAAGGATCAATATCGGGAAAATTACTTGTAAAGCGTTGGGAAGGTAAAACCTGAAAGACATCACCAGCAGTTATGTATTCCTTAGCTTTTTCAACCATATCGCAGAAATGCTCTTTGCTGTAGCTCGCCTGAAAATCAAAGTCTTTAAATTTGGTTTTGCTTAAATGATTTTTTTTGATAGTTTCATTCTCAAGAATTTTTTCAATATTTAATATTTTATTTTCTAAATCAGCATATTTATCGCTGTTGTTAAAGCTCGGAGCGCATATCAACAAGTTATCATAAAAACTATCAAAAACTAGGATAATTTGTGGACGAATAAATATTCCATCAGGAATTAACAAGTTATCTTGTAAATTATTATTTGGTAATTTTTCCATTAATTTGACCATATCGTAAGTCATATAGCCAAATAATCCTGCACACATCGCAGGGAGTTTTTGATGGTAATAAGTAAGCTCATCAAAATTAATTTGTGAAGAATTGATTATTTGCCTTAAATTGGCAAGTGGATCACCATTTTGCTCAATAAAATTTTGTGGATCATCACTAAAATTTGTGTTCAAATAAGATTTTTTATTTTGGCATTGCCATACCACATCAGGCATCAACCCAATAATTGAAAATCGCCCTTTTTTTTGATCATTTTCTGCTGACTCAAATAAAAAAATTTGATTTGGAAAGTGAATTTTTAATTTCAAAAAACTTAAAACAGGAGTCAGGATATCGCTGGAAATTTTTTTATAAAGCAGTGAGTTTGAATTATTGCTTTGATGTTCAAAGAATTCTTGTCGATTGAAATTAAACATTAATTTTCTTGATTTTTTCTAAAAATTTTCTCATTAATTTTAACTGGATATTTGTTCATCAAATAGCTGTTAAATTGTTGCGTAATATCGTTTCTAAAGAGTTTTTGGCTTGACTTAGCAACTTCTTCAATAACTTCCTTGCTGATCGATGGTTTTTTAATATCACGCAAAATTGCAATTGCATATCCCCCTGATTCGTTAATTGCCCCAGTGCTTTGATTTAATTCGATACTAAAAATTTTATCAAGCAAAGGGCTACGATATGGAAATTGTTGACCTTGATAATTGATAACAAAGGTTCTAGGCATCAAACGATTTTTTTCAAATTTAAGTTGATATTTGTTAGCGATGAGTGAAGGATTGCTAAGATTTTGTGAAATCTCGACAGCAACTTCTTGAGCGAGAGCACTAAGAGCGCTTTCTTTTTTATCACCCTGAAGTTTTTGCTGAATTGCTTTGGCAACATTTTCGAGTTCTTGGGTTTTGCTTTGAATGATATCGCTAACTTGTAAAACATAAAATGTCATCCCGTCTTGCGAGGTAATGGTTTTAGAGTTTTGATCTTTTTTTAAAGCAAAAGCAGTTTTAGCAATTAGCTCACTATCTTCGTTGAAGATGGCATTGCCAGCAAGATCTTTACCTGCGTTGTCAATGCTGAATTGAGTAACTGAGATATTGATATTGCTTTTGCCCAGTGATTCGCCCAAAGACTTACTGGCAAGAAGCTTGGCATCTAATTCGCTGATTTTTTGAGCTAACGCTCCATCTTTCTTTTTTTCGTTAAGTTTCTTTTTTATTTCATCATGAACTTGAGCTAGAGGCTTGGTTTGGCTAGGATTGATGTTGTTGAGTAAAAAAACATGGTAACCCATTGAGCTTTTGATAGCAGGGCTGAGTTCGTTAATTTTTAAAGCAAAGGCTTTGCTAACAGTTTCAGGAAGTAATTGTTTTTTATTGGTGTTGTTAAGGCTGATAGTTTTGAGGTCTTTCTTGGTTTGCTCTTTGGCAAGGTTAGCAAATTGTGAAGCAATTTTTTTATTGTCATTTTGGTTAATTTTTTGCAAACTTGCAATAAATTCATCAGCTTGTTTTTTTTCGTCAAAAACCACGTGATAAAAATCACGAGTTTCTTCAATAGTGTAGCTTTCTTTATTTTTTTCATAATCACTAGCGATCTCGCTTTCTTTGATTTCAATAGCACTAGCTAAGTCTTTAGCGTTGAATTTGGCAAGTAAGATTTTGCGATATTCGGGCAAAGAAAATTCTTTTTTGTGATCGCTATAATACTTTTCAATCTCTTGTTGACTAACGCTCTCAACGTTTTTAACATTTTTTTCGTTAATTGAAATTAAATCAACCGCTCTTTTTTCTTCATTAAAATTAAC
This sequence comes from Alphaproteobacteria bacterium, assembly GCA_046081665.1. Classification (GTDB taxonomy): domain Bacteria; phylum Pseudomonadota; class Alphaproteobacteria; order Rickettsiales; family UBA1997; genus CAILUF01. The sequence goes on from JBJTWJ010000081.1 coordinate 13,956, forward strand.
AATATCGATAATTTTCTTTGAACTAACCGGTGCAGCAATTTCCATGGTTTGAACGATCATTAACATCGAAGCTTGATTGACAATTTCATTGACATAAAGATCTTCATTGATGCCATTTTTTTTCAAAAAATCTTTGAATTTAGCTTGGCTAAATTTGCCGGTTTCGTCAGCAAAATTTTTGTCTTTAGCAATATTTTCCAAAACAATTTTTTCGCTAGCTTTAATATCAAATTCAGCAGAAAGATTTTTGACCATTTCTTGATTGACAATACGCGACAGGCTATCTGAAGTAAATTGATCAGACTCAAGATATTGCAAAGCCTGCTTATTATTGCCGTAAGATTTTAAAATCATTTCACGATTATCTTTCATGGCTTTTTGTAAAGTGGAATAAGAAATTTTTTTGCCACCAATTTTGGCAACCCAATTGCTAGAACTTCCCAAAACAAAACTACTTACCCCAAAAAATATAAAGCTCAAAGCTACAATTCCAAGAACAATTTTAAAGGCAATATTGCTGGTTAGTTTACGAAATGATTTCATCATAAATTTAGTTAATTTTGGTTATTTTTAAACAAGTCTAATTTGGATTTAACAATTTATATTTTTTTAAATAAAAAATATTTATATCTAAAAAAATATATAAAGAATTAAATTTTAATTTCTATAATTCAATCAACAATAAAATTTTACTGCAAGGGCTTTTTTTAATTTGTTTAAAATTTTACTTGCGATTTTTTTTAAAATAAAAAAAATTATAAAAAAAATTAATCATATTTAAAAATACTATGTTAATAGTTCAAAAATTTGGTGGAACTTCGGTTGGCGATATTGCTCGTATCAAGAATGTTTCACAAAAAGTTAAAGCTGAAATTGATAAAAAAAATAAAGTCATAGTTGTGGTTTCAGCAATGTCGGGAGTTACTAATCAATTAGTTGATTATTGTAATCAAGTTTCAACTTTAACTAGCAACGAATCGCTTTGTGAATATGATTCAATTGTTGCAACTGGCGAGCAGATAACCTGCGGGCTTTTAGCTCTGCAATTGCAAGCGATGGGCTATAAATCTCGTTCTTTCTTGGGCTGGCAAATTCCACTTAAAACTGATAATGTTTTTAGCAAAGCTCGAATTGATGAAATTGACGGTGATTTTTTAATAAAATCGCTTGATGAATATGATGTTATTGTGATCGCTGGTTTTCAAGGAATTCATCAAAATAGCAATCGCGTTAGCACCCTTGGCAGAGGTGGTTCAGATACTTCAGCGGTGGCAATTGCTGCCTCGGTTAAGGCTGATTTGTGCGATATTTATACCGATGTTGATGGGGTTTACACTACTGATCCAAGGATTACTGACAAGGCCCGTAAACTTCAAAAAGTTACTTATGAGGAAATGCTGGAGATGGCTTATAGCGGTTCAAAAGTTTTGCAAACTCGTTCAGTTGCTATGGCGATGGCTCATAATGTGCGGGTTCGAGTATTGTCATCTTTTGGTGAGGTTACAGAATCTTCGGGAACAATTTTAGTAAACAACAATGAGGAAATTATGGAAAGACGCTTAATTACAGGAATTAGTTATAGTAAAAATGATGTTAGATTAACTCTAATGAAAATGCCCGATCACCCTGGATTATCGGCAACAATATTCAAAGCCTTGGCAGATCGCGAAGTTAATGTTGACATGATTGTTCAAAATATTTCAGCTGACGGAAAATTTATTGACATTACTTTTACAATTCTTAAAGATGAATTGGAAAGGGCAAAATTGGCAATTGAATCAATCAAAGACGAAGTTAAATTTGCTGAGTTAAAAATTGATGACAATATTGCCAAAATTTCAGTGATTGGTGTTGGCATGATCAGTCACTCAGGCGTTGCCCATACTATGTTTAAAACTTTAGCAGATAAGGGAATTAATCTGTTGTTAATTTCAACATCTGAAATTAAAATTTCAGTGTTAATTGCCAAGGAATATGGCGAGTTAGCAGTTAGAGTTTTGCATGACGCCTTTGGCCTAGAAACTTAAAATAAAAAATAATGGCAAGTATTTTTGACGGTTTAGCAAGTTTGTTTGCAAGTAATCAAGCCAATAATTCTTCTAGTCAAAAAGTTTCCACTGCAGAAAAACCTCCCGCTATTTCAACAGATAGTCAGAATAATCAAAAAAATTTTTTGGAAAATATTGGCGATAGTTTCAAGGAGGGCATCGAATCTGTGGTTTCTGGCAAATTATTTCAATCACAATCACAACCACAGATGCAACCACAGACTCAATCACAGATCGGCCCAAAGGTAGGTGAAAAAAGGAAAGCAGAAAATTTATTTCCAGATGTAGGTATAGATATTGCTAGAAATAAAGAATTGCATGAACGGCAATTTCAAGAAGGACGATTAATTAACCCTCCTACTGATGGTCAAAAAAGATATCAATTGCA
>JBJTWJ010000082.1:0-8907 GCA_046081665.1 Alphaproteobacteria bacterium
AAATTCTAAAAAATTTTTGTTTAAATTTCGTGATATAAATTTATCTCTTGCAAAAATAATTTGCAAATAAATTTATGAAATTTTTATCGAATATTTTTTTCCTAGATAATTGTTAATCGCCCTAACCTCATCAGACCTTAATGTTCGATCAAAAACTATAGCCTCAGAAATTAATCCTCCAAAAAATTGAAGGCTATCTGCTCTGCCACCGATTGAAAATCTCGCTGAAGCCAATTGAAGTGTTGATGGATTTGTTGATGTGCTATTGGTAGCAGTATTTGAATTTGTATAAAGTGATATATTATTTGTTGCTAGAGTATTATTAACCGTGATTATTGAAATGTAATTTATATTAGGGCTAACTGATGTAGGAAATGCATCATTACCAATTCCAGCAAATCCATAAGTTGAGCTTGCCGTAATAAACATGGAACCACCTTCATTATTATTAACAGGGTTACCTGTCTGCGACATCAACATTTGCCCGGCTGCAACTGATACTGAATTTGCTCGCCAAACTAAAACCAAACTATAATTTTTGTCATTTGCAGGCAATGGTGCAATTGTGGTACTAATAAAAATTTGGTTTGTTCCGTTAAAGCTTACCGAGGGCAAACCATTAATGCCATTTTGCTTGAAGGTTGGTTGGAAAGAGGTGTTTGATTGCAACACATTAATCTTTGGGTTTGAACGAATGTTGATATCATTCCATGAACTTATTGAATTTCCATCTTCAAATTGAAATGAGCCATTAACATTAGTCAACGCTCCATCCAAGGTTGTTTCAGCCCAAAAAACTATATCGCTTATTGAACTTACTTCGCTTGAACGCGTGATTGATTGGGCAGATGATATTTTTATTTGATTTACTAATCTCGAGCTTTGCGTAACTCCAACCAATAAAATGCCAATAATTAAGATGACAATCGATATTTCAATTAAAGAAAATGCTTGGTGGCGTTGGTTTGTTTTTTGATTTTTTTTCATAATTTGAATCGATTAAATTAAAGTTAAATTTGGGCTCTGACTACTTTAGTTGCCTCAACCATAGCCTGCAAAGCTAATTTAGTTTCAGGCCAATCACGGGTTTTCAATCCGCAATCTGGGTTTACCCAAATTTGTTCAGGGTCTAAAACATTCAAGGCTTTTTTCAAGAGACTTTCCATTTCTATTTGTGCTGGAACCCTTGGTGAGTGAATATCATAAACACCTGGGCCAATTTCATTGGGATATTTAAAGTTAACAAAAGCATTAAGTAATTCCATTTGTGAACGCGATGTTTCAATAGAAATAACATCGGCGTCCATTTTTGCAATCGCTTCAATGATGTCGTTAAACTCCGAATAACACATGTGAGTATGAATTTGGGTACGATCTTCAACCCCTGAAGCTGTAACTCTAAACGCTTTAACGGCCCAGTTAAGATATTCTTGCCATTTTGCTTTTCTAATTGGCAAACCTTCACGCAGGGCTGCTTCGTCAATCTGGATAATTTTAATTCCAGCATTTTCAAGATCGCAAACTTCATCACGAATAGCAAAAGCAATTTGCATTGCCGTGTCTTTACGCTCTTGATCATTTCTCACAAATGACCATTGAAGAATGGTGATTGGCCCAGTCAACATGCCTTTCATTATTTTTTGAGTTAGGCTTTGAGCATATTTTGCCCATTCAACAGTCATGGGTTTTGGACGAGCTACATCACCAAAAATTACTGGTGGTTTAACGCAACGCGAGCCATAGCTTTGAACCCAACCATTTTGTGTAAAGCAAAAACCTTGAAGCTGTTCACCAAAATATTCAACCATGTCATTTCTTTCGAATTCACCATGCACCAAAACATCAATGCCAATTTCTTCTTGAAATTTAACAGTCCGCTTGGTTTCTTCTTTGATAAATTGTTCATAGTCTTCCAAGGAAATTGCTTTAGCTTTGAAATCTGCACGAGCTTTACGAACTTCTTTAGTTTGAGGAAATGAACCAATTGTTGTAGTTGGAAGAATTGGTAATTGAATATGATTTTGTTGTAATTTTTTACGAACCTTAAATTCGCTTTTACGATTAGTTAAATCATCATCAATTTTAGCAGTTCTTTGTTTAACATTTTGATTATGAATTCGCTTTGAAGTTTGACGATTAGCGTTAGCTTTGCTATTCGCTTCAAGCTGAGATCGAACTTCTTGAGTTAATGAATCTTTTGCTGTTACACTAGCTTTAGCAATAATAGCAATTTCATCAAGTTTTTGAGTTGCAAAAGCTAACCAAGATTTTAATTCATCATCAAGAATTTTTTCTAAAGCAAGATCTACGGGAACATGAAGCAGTTGGCATGAGCTGGCAACAATAACTCTTTCATTGCCAAGTTTTTTAACAACTTGCTCAACAATTTTTTGCGATTTGGCGAAATCATTGATCCAAATATTTCTGCCATCAACCACTCCCAAAGATAGAGTTTGATTAGCTTTAACTAATTCTAAAACCTTATCAAGTTGATTTTGACCTCTCACTAAATCGATATGAACTGAATCTGTTTCTAAATCAAAAGCTAGTTGAGTATTTTCAGCTAATTCTTCAAAATAAGTAGCTAAATGCAATTTAATTGATCCTGCAAATTTTTTTATTTGCGGATAGCTTTTTAAATAAGCTTGGATCGTTTCTTTTGATAAATCATTAACCAAAAATGGCTCATCAATTTGTAAATCTTTAACACCAATTTCTTGCAGTTTAACAAATAATTCTTGATAAGCTAATAATAAATTATCAAGCAAGTCAAAACGATTTGAACCATCAATTGCTTTGCCCAAGAGCAAGAAAGAAACCGGTCCAAGAATTACTGGACGAGTTTCAATATTTAATTTTTTAGCTTCTAAGAATTGATCATAAATTTTAGTAGAAGATAATTTAAATTGTTGGTTTTTAGTAAATTCTGCTACTAAATAGTGATAGTTAGTGTCAAACCATTTTGTCATTTCCATGGCAGTAACATCGATACCATCACGTTGAGCTCCTCGAGCCATTGCAAAATATAAATCTAAATCAACATTTTGTCCTAATTTAAATTTAAAACTTTCGATAAATCTTTGCGGAATTGCCCCAAACAAGGCAATGTTATCAAGAACCTGATCATAGAAAGAAAAGTCGTTACTTGGAATATAACTAATTCCAGCAGTTTTTTGTTTTTGCCAATTTTCTTGACGAATTTCTAAAGCAGTTTTTTGCAAATCAGCAAGTGAAGAAGTTTTTTTCCAATAACTTTCAACAGCTTTTTTTAACTCGCGATTAGCTCCTATTCTGGGAAAACCTAAGGTTGCAGTTTTTAACATAAATTATTTATTTGAAGATTTGTGCAAGGCTTTGCTACAAAAAAAGATAATTTAAAATTTTTATAAAATTTTTGTGATGAAAGTTAATTAAATTAATTTTAAACTTAAATAAATTATATTTTTTACTTTGCTTAATTGCAACTAAAAATTTAAAATTTAGCAAAAAAAAATTTCTCAATAATATTTTCATAAAATAATGGCTCAGAAAAATCTTCAACACCAAATTTTAAAAACCGATATTGTGATTATTGGCGCCGGTCCTGCTGGATTGTTTGCAGTGTTTGAAGCAGGAATGCTCAAAATGAAATGCCATGTCGTTGATAGCCTTGAAGTTATTGGTGGACAATGTAGTGCATTATACCCAGAAAAGCCTATTTACGATATTCCAGCCCATCCAAAAGTTTTAGCAAGTGAATTAATTGAACTTCTCGAAGCCCAAGCTCAGCCCTTTCATCCGGTTTATCACCTTAATCAATCAGTGATGAAAATTGCACGACAAAGCGATGATAGTTTTATCGTTGAAACTTCTAAACAGTTAAAAATTAATTGCAAAGTTATAATCATCGCTGCGGGATGCGGAGCATTTGGCCCTAATCGTCCTCCTTTGGATGGTCTGGAAAATTTTGAGGGTAAATCAGTTTTTTATGCAGTGAGAAATAAAAATGAATTTAGTGGTAAGAATGTTGTAATTGCTGGAGGCGGAGATTCTGCAGTTGACTGGGCAATTAATTTAGCTGATATTGCTAAAAAAATTATGGTCGTTCATCGTCGCGATAAATTTCGCTGTGCACCTGACAGCCTTGATAAACTTCATAACCTTGTCAAACAAGGTAAAATTGAAATGGTTGTTCCCTTTCAGCTTGCAAGTTTAGAAGGTAATGATGATAAATTAAATAAAGTTATTGTTAAAGATTTTGACAATAATCTGCGCCATTTGGAAGCCGATTATCTGCTTCCCTTTTTTGGTTTAGCCATGGAGTTAGGTGAGATTGTTAACTGGGATTTAAATCTTCATAAAAATCATATCACTGTTGATCCATCAACCATGCAAACTTCCCAAAAAAATATTTATGCCATTGGTGATATTGCCACATATCCTAACAAACTTAAACTTATTCTCACTGGTTTTGCTGAAGGAGCAAGTGCTTGCCATAGCGCTTATAAAGCAGTTTTTCCTGAGCAAGTTTTTCACTTTGAATATTCAACCAGCAAGGGAATTACCAACAATTAATTTTTAAAAAAATGTTTTCAAGTCTTGAGTTTTTGATTGCCATGCGTTATCTTCGCTCTAAACGCAAAGAGGGTTTTATTTCAGTTATCGCCATATTTTCTTTTATTGGCATCATGATTGGTGTTGCCACTTTAATCATCGTAATGTCAGTGATGAATGGCTTTCGCCATGATTTAATTGAAAGAATTTTGGGAATTAATTCACATATCACAATTTATAGCAAAACTCATCAAATAAAAAATTACCAAGAAATCTTAACCAAAATTCGTTCACTTGAAAGTGTTAGTTATGCCAATGCTATCATTGAAAGTCAAGCTATGCTCAGCACTAAAAGCAAAAATGCCGGAGGATTAATTCGCGGAATCAGCAGTGGAGATTTAGCGAATAAGGAATTAATTCGTCAAAATATTACGGCAGGCGATATCAATAAAATCTCTGACAAAAACTCGATAGTTATTGGGGCAATTTTAGCTCAAAATTTAAGCTTAAAAATTAACGATCAATTGAAAATAATTTCAGCTGAAACCAACGATACCATAATTGGAGCAATTCCACGCATTAAAACATACACTGTTGCTGGAATTTTTGATAGCGGAATGTATGAATATGATTCAACAACAATTTTCATGAATTTTAAAATGGCTCAAACCCATTTTCGCATTACTAACAATGCTTCAGCTTTGGAAATTTTTAGCAAAAATCCCAGTGATTTATCAATTTTAAAACAGGATTTATATAAAATAATTGTTGACTATGATGATATTTATTTTAACGATTGGCAACAAGTTAATTCTGGATTTATTGAAGCTTTAAAAGTTGAAAGCACAGTGATGTTTTTAATTTTAACATTAATAATTTTAGTAGCAGTTTTTAATATTATTTCTAGCATGATTATGCTAGTTAATGACAAAAATAAAAACATTGCCTTACTTAGAACCTTAGGCATGACCAAAGGCTCAATTCTTAGAATTTTCTTAATTTGCGGAAGTTCAATTGGTTTTTTAGGAACAATTTTTGGCTTGATAATTGGCCTAGTTTTTTCAGCTAACATCAATAATATCAAGATTTGGCTTGAGTCTGTTACTGATACCACATTATTCAATCCAGCAATTTATTTTTTATCAACCCTGCCCTCAAAAATTCTTGTTAGCGATGTAATAATCATCACTTCAATGGCTTTTAGTTTATCATTTCTTGCAACTCTTTACCCTGCTTTCAAAGCCAGCAAGGCTAATCCTGCAGAAATATTAAGATATGAATAAAAAATAAATTAAAGTTAAAAAAACAAGAGCACCACAACGATGATAAGCTTTTTAAAAATTATATTTTTTAGTTTTAAACAACTAAAACTAAAGAGCCTGTGGTTTCGCGATTTTCAAGAGCTTTGTGAGCTTTGGCAACATCTTTAAAAGCAAATTCGGTAGTTTGTAAACGAAAAATTCCTTTAATTACTCCTGCAAAAACTTCATCGGCAGAGACTGCCAATTCTGCTCTTGGTGATTTATACATTGCCATTAATGGTCGAGTAAAAAATAAAGAATTCATTAACATTAAATCAAAATCAATTTTTTCTATTGGCCCTGCACTTTCACCATGATTGATACAAAAACCCATTGGCCATAGACATTGCAATGACTTGTTAATATTGTCTTTTCCAACTCCATCATAAACCAAACCAACACCACCACTATTGGTGATTTTAGCAATTTCTGTAACATAATCTTGTTTGCTGTAATTAATTACATGATTACAGCCAAAACTTTGGGCAATAGCAATTTTTTCATCAGACCCAACCGTGCCAAAAACTTCAATTCCCAAATATCTAGCATATTGACACATGATATGGCCAAGCCCGCCTGCAACTGAATGAATTAAAATTTTTTTAATGCGTGATGCCATATAAACTCTGTTAAGAAGAGTATGGGCGGTTAAACCTTTGAATAAACAACTTGCTACTTGAACATCGGTTAAGGCATCTGGAACATTAACTAAATAGCGTTGATCAACCGCTCTTTTTTCAACGTAACACCCCAATCCTGCTGTAGCATAGGCAACTCTTTGCCCGACTTTGTAATCAATAACTTCACTGCCAATTTTCTCAACATATCCACAAGCTTCCATACCAAGAATTGCTGGGAATTTATTAAGCTGATATTGTCCACGGCGAAAACAAACATCAAGAAAATTTACTCCAATTGCTCGATGCCTTACCAAAACCTGCTTTGGAGCAATTTGTGGATCGGCAACTTTTTCAATTTTAAAATTACTTGGGGCACCAATTTTGCTTAAAATGATTGCTTGCATTTTTTAAAAAAAATTAAATTGTTAAATGTTATATGAAATTAATTTATAATAAAAAATTTAAAACTAAAATTGTATGCCAGAAGTATTTTTTTCAAATATTTTTTTCAAATATTTTTTCAGGGAAATTTTATTTTAAATACATAAAAAAACTTTATATAAAATTATTTTTAAACATCCTAATTAAAAAACCAAGATTTAAATGCAACATCAAAATCTATTTATTTTTGACATTGAAACAATTCCGGATGTGCTTAGTGCTAAAAAATTACTGAGCCTTGAAAGCGATGATATTAATGAAATTAGACAAGCATTAACCAATTATCACTTGGAAATTACTGACAATAAAAATTCTTTTTTACGCCAACCCTTTCATCAAATAATTGCCATAAGCTTTATTCAGGCTGAAATTCAGCGTGATTTTAACGGCAACGAATTTTATAACTTATGCGAAATTCGCTCAGGTGGCGATTTGTTTAGCATTGAAGCAGATTTGGTTAAGGGATTTTTTTCGCATCTTAAAAAAAATTTTTCAAGATTAGTTAGTTTTAATGGCAGAAATTTTGATTTACCAGTTTTAAAATATCGAGCAATGAAACATGGCATAGAAGCCTCTTGGCTTTATAAAACTGGTGATAAATGGAATAATTTTAATCAACGCTATAGTCTTGATTGGCATTGCGATTTAGCAGAAGCATTTAGTGATTTTGGCGCATCTAGTAAAGTTAAAATGAATGAGTTATGTGCTGTTTTTAATCTACCCGGTAAAATTGGCATAGATGGCTCTATGGTTATGCAGATGTATGATCAAGGTAAAATTGCTGAAATCAGAAATTATTGCGAAACAGATGTTATTAATACCTATCTACTTTACTTAATTTTTCAGCATCATTGTGGAACCTTAACAACTCCTAATTTTCATAAATGTCAAGACAATTTACTTGATTATTTGCAAAAAAAATCAGCTGAAAAACCTCATTTCAAAGAATATTTAGAGCATTGGCAAAAGTAATGCCAATTTAAATTTAAAGGCATAAAAATATAATTATGCCCAATTAATTTTGCATCGCCCAAACCAAAATTGCTTTTTGAACATGTAAGCGATTTTCTGCCTCGTCAAAAACAACTGACTGCTTTGATTCTAAAACATCTTCACTAACTTCAAATCCACGATAAGCTGGTAAACAATGGCTAAAGACAGCGTTCTTTTTGGCAAGTTTCATAATATTTTTATTAACTTGATAAGGCATCAATAAATTAATTTTACGCTGACGAATTGCATCATTAGTCTCAGCTTCATCGCCCATTGATATCCAAGTGTCAGTAATAATTGCATCAGCATCTTTAACGGCTTTTTTGGCATCATGGCTCAATTTTATTTCGGCTTTATTTTTAATAGCTTTTTTAACCTCACCCAGTGAAAAATTAATTTCAGGAGCACTGGCGATTACTAACTCAAAATCGAAAACTGCACTTGCCTGAATCAAAGAATTTAAAACATTATTTTGATCGCCCAGCCAAACAATTTTTTTTCCAGAAACTTTACCAAGATGCTCTTCCAAAGTCAAAATTGTTGCTAAAATTTGACATGGATGAGAAAAATCAGATAAACCATTAATTACTGGAACAGTTGAGTTTTGAGCTAAATCAATAATAGTTTGATGAGAATAGGAGCGAATCATTATGGCATCAACATAACGCGATAAAACTCGAGCAGTATCTTCAATTGTTTCGCCTTTTCCTAACTGCATTTGATTTTTATTTAAAACTATAGCATGTCCTCCAAGCTGGTTAATTGCAACTTCAAAAGAAATTCTGGTTCGTGTTGAGTTTTTTTCAAAAATCATCGCCAAATTTTTATGGGCTAATAATTTTGATTGGCTTGATAAATCCTTCTGTCTCTTTAGCTTATGAGCTATATCAATAATTTTTTTTAGCTCCTTATCATCAATTTTATCAATATCAATAAAATCTTTTTTGCTATTTTTTTGTTGTTGAATATTTTTTTTCATTTTATTTTGGATATTAGTTTTTTAAAAAAATAAATTTATT
>JBJTWJ010000083.1:0-2755 GCA_046081665.1 Alphaproteobacteria bacterium
TTTCTTTCTAACTTTTTTTGTTCTTTCGATTGCTTAGAATATAATTCAAAAGCATCAAAAGCTGTTCCCAAATCACTTTTTTGTTGTTGATTGCTCAATTTATCAAGCGCAGCTTGAATTCTTGTTTTATTTTTTGTAACAGAATTCCAAGCAATCAAGTTTTTTCTTAGATATTCTTTTGTTCTCTCTTCTCTCTCTTCTCTTGCTTTTCTCTCATCTCTTGCTTCGCTTACTGTTTTTCTAGCTATCATGCTTTTGTAAGCTGCCTTAATAGCAGTTGCAGCAATACCTTGATCTACCTTAAGCTTTTCTCTAAGTGCTTGAATTTGTCTCCCATGATCTTCTCTTGCTTTTATTACTGCTGTTCTATCTATCATGCCTCTAAAAACTTTCTGAATAGCAGTTGCAGCATTATTCTTCTTTAACTCTTCTTCAATTTCTCGCTGTTTAATCAAATCCCCCACTTGCAAGCTAGTTGTGCTTTTGCTCATAGTCAATCCTTGATCAATCTCGTTATTAACGATGTTGATTTGCATTTGTTTAAGGCTTGATAAAAGCAATTCAGAATCTTTATTTGCTAATTCTTCAACTGCTGCCAAGGTTATTGGGATTTTTTGATTTTTACTAGATGCACTTGATGCATAAATGTATTTGGTATCTATTGTTGGAGTGCCATCTTTAAAAGAAACTTTCAAATAGCAAATTTTTTTACCTTCATCTGCTTGGTCAGGATATAAATTAAATCTTTTTGGAGAATCTCCTAATAGCGAACCATCCGCATTCAATTTTTTTATTTTTATATAAACCACCTCTGTAGTTGATGGCTTTTTAAATTCAGCTTTATTTGCTGATTGATAATTATAGCGCTGAATATCAACTTCACTGGGTGTTGCAGGCTTATAACCAGCTGATATTCCCGTTCCTGTAACCTCGCTTCTTTTAGGTCCTTCATCTGCTAGATTAATACTTTCTAATCTTTGATTATCTTGATCTTGCCCATATTGTTGAAAATTATGACTTCTCACAGCAACAGAACGCATAAATTTTTGAGCAACTATGCGATTTGCAGCTTGATGATAACTATTTTTTGGTTGATCAGATTGCAAACTGAGTTGTTGATTTATTTGCCGTGCCTGAGCTTGAAGATTTTGATCTCCTGAAGCTAACTGTTGAATTGTTAATTTTTTTAATCCTTGAAATTGATCAAGAACATTGGCTTGTGGACTTGTTAGTGAAGATTTAAGTTTTGCTAAGGCTGATTTCAAATCATCTCCAGCATGCTCTGATTCTGCTAACTTAATATAGAATTCTAGATCTTTAGCAACTTTTTCAACCATTCCATCTTGGGGATTTTCAAGGATTTGAGAATGTTGATGCAATTTTGAATCTTTATAATATAAAATTACCTCTTTTAATGAACCTGTGTCTTGATCACGAACTCTTAAAATTTTAATGCGATTCTCCTGACCAATAAAACCTTTCTTTGCTGATGCTAATTTATTTTGGGTAATTTCTTGATATGACCTAATATCGAAATTTGCTTGAGCAACTGGATCAGTCAAACCTTCAGGAAGTTTAGTTGGTTCATAATCGTTACCAAAATTTTCTAATCCATCCCTTATTTGATCATAATCACTTGCAGGAAAAATAAGGGTATCTTGGGCTATAATTTTAGATTGATTATTTATTAGCATAATTCATTAAATTATAAGTTAACAATATAGATTGTTATATAATTTACATTTAATCTCTCAACAAAATTTAGGAATTAATTTGCCTTTACTTTATACTGTAAAATTTTGGTAAAAATTATTAAAAATTAATTTACCTTAAATTTTTTAATTCAGCGGGGATGTAGTTTTCATCATGTTTAACGAGCAATTCTTGCGAATAGAATTTATTTTGTTGTTGATCAAAATATCCCTTGGCAATAACGCCTTGCTTATCGCGAAATAAATCTGGAACAATGCCTTTGTGATAAATTGTTAATTCTTGATGATAATCGGTGATGATAAATTCTATAGTGAGAGCATCAATTTTTTTTAAAGAATTTTCTTTAACCAAACCACCGACGCGGATGATTTTATTTCTGGTTTTTTTTAAAATAATTTCTTGATTAACAATTTCTTTTGGCGAGTAAAAAAAAACTAAATTTTCTTGAAAATTGTTGATTATCATCACTAATCCAGCTATTGAGATAAGAAAAATAAAAACAACAAATGTTATTCTTTTTTGTTGATACTTATTTGTTTTCATTATTTTTTGTGATTTGTTTTTTTAAATAAATAAATTTAATAATCACCACAGAAAAAAAAATTGAACAAAGCAGAGCACTCAAGATATAGCTTGCTAAAACGAAGTTGCTGTAGTCGTTAATTTCTAACATAATATTAATTTTTTTCTAACACTTGCAAAATAAAGCAAGGCAATTATAATAAAAAAAATATTAAACCACAATGTTTTTTAGTTTAAATTTTTTTTAACTTTTTTGGCTTTTTTGGTAATTTGTTAAAGATTTATCAAAGATTTGTTAAGGGGTTTTGTTGAGGGGTTTAATTATAATTTTTTTTATGCCTAGATAGCTCAGTCGGTAGAGCAAAGGACTGAAAATCCTTGTGTCGGTGGTTCGATTCCGCCTCTAGGCACCACTACTTCTATAAAATATTAACTAAATAATCCTAGGCATTTTTGCAACATAAAAAAATAAAAGATACGGATTATTAAAAATAAACTCTTATCTTATTTTGGTTTTAAT
>JBJTWJ010000084.1:0-4161 GCA_046081665.1 Alphaproteobacteria bacterium
GAAAATTTTTTATTTTGAAAATTTAGTTTTTTAAAAAAAATAATTTTTTAAAAAAAATTTATTTTTTTATTAAAATTAAATTGCAAAACTTTAAATAACAAAGTAAATTTTTACTGCAAACGAAATATTTTTGTTATTTTAATTTAATTTTAATTTTTTATGTTCGATCACAATGATCCAAGCAAAATTTACGGGACAACCATTATTTCAGTCAGAAGAAACAATCAGGTTGCAATTGCCGGAGATGGTCAAGTTTCACTCGGTAACACTGTTTTAAAATCAAATGCTCGAAAAATTCGTAAACTCGGCGATGGTTCAATTATTGGAGGTTTTGCTGGAGCTACTGCAGATGCTTTCACTCTTTTTGAAAGACTCGAATCAAAACTTGAACAATATCCCGCACAATTGATGAGAGCCTGCGTCGAACTTGCCAAAGACTGGCGAACTGACAAATATCTACGAAGACTCGAAGCAATGATGATTGTAGTTGATAAAAATATTACTTTGGTTCTGACTGGAACTGGTGATGTAGTTGAGCCTGAGGATGGAATAATTGGTATCGGCTCAGGGGGAAATTATGCCCTGAGTGCAGCTCGAGCACTGGCTACAGTTGACAATTTATCAGCCAAAGAAATTGCTGAAAAATCATTAAAAATCGCCTCACAACTTTGCGTTTTTACTAACGATAATATAATTATTGAAACTTTATAAATAATTGTTAAAAATTGTTTTAGAATAATAATATCTAAAATTAATAACATAATCTAATGAAATCATTTAAAACCCTTTTAATTAACTTTTCATTTCTTTTATTTAGTTACTTTACAGTTACTAAAACTTGTTTTTCAGCAATAACCTTGACTATCAATGGTAATGGTCTTGATCAAAACAAAATTTTATTTTATGGTTTTAATTCATCCGATCCTGAAATTAAATACGCGATCAATATTATTAAAAATAAAATAACGCAGAATCTCTCAACTACTAACTTGGTGCAAACCATTGAAAATACTAATGAATCATCTAATCCCAATAACTCACAAGACATCATTGACATTGAATCAATTCCTGATTTCTCAAAATTTAGGAAACTTGAAATTGACAACCTCCTAATCGCTAAATTTGAAATTAATTCGCGAGGCGATCTCGAAGCAAAAATTAGAATGTGGGATATTTTAGACCAACGTCAACTTTTTGGAAAATTTTATACCGTTTCCAAAGATAATTATCGTAAATTATCACAATCAGTTGCCAATGAAATTTTTAAAGCAATAACCCAAGAAACAATCGGGCATTTTGCCTCCAAAATAACATATGTTTCAGAAGTTGGGCAGGTTTTTAAACGCATCAAAAGAATTGCCATGATTGACTTTGACGGAGAAAATCATCGCTTACTAAGCGATGGCAAGGAATTAGTTTTAACTCCAACTTTTTCAAACAACAATCAAGAAATTTTTTATTTACGCTATTTCGAAAAAAAACCACAGATTTTTTCTCTTAACTTACGCAATATGCGTAGCCAAAAACTTGGTGGTTTTAAAGCCACAACATTTGCTTCATCGCCTCACCCCAAAGACCCTAATCTGATTTTATTATCAGCAATTATCGATGGAAATTGTGATATTTATGAACTCAATATTTCTGGCAATTTCGCTAAAAGACTTACCAAAAGTCCAGCTATAGACACTACAGCTTCATATTCTGCGGATGGCAAACAAATTATCTTTGCTTCCGATCGTGAGAATAATCAACAACTCTATGTCATGAATAATGATGGAACGCAAATTAATCGGATAAGTTATGGAGGTGGTTCTTATTCTAAACCATCATGGTCAAGTGATAATAAGTTAATTGCCTTCACTAAAATCAAAGGTGGACAATTCATGATCGGGGTTATGAATGCCAATGGCAAGAATGAAAAAATTCTCACTACCGCATATCTTGTTGAAGGTGCTAAATGGTCTCCAAATGGTAGGTATTTAATTTATTCAAAAAAGAAGGGTCCATATGGCTTAGATTCAATTCCAAGACTTTATACAGTTGATATTGTAACTGGTTATGAATATGAAATACCAACCCCCAAACTTGAAGGTGCAAGCGATCCAGACTGGAAGCTGGATTAAATAATTTAAAATAACTTATGTCGATTTATTTTTTAAAAAGATTTGTTTTAATTTTTCCGACTCTTTTTTTTATAATTTTTCTTAATTTTATAATTATTCAAACCGCTCCGGGTGGACCCGTTGAAAAAATAATCAATCAATTGAATCATCAAAAAATTTACGGCGAAACTTTTGAAAATTCTGAGAATTTTAAAAACCATATTGCCAATTCAAATTATTCAGATTTGAAATATCAAGGCTCACAAGGAATTGATCCAGAAATTATTACTAAAATTGAAAAATTATATGGCTTTGATTTGCCTTTATTTCAACGCTTCACAATGATGTTAAAAAAATTTTTAGTTTTTGATTTTGGGGAAAGTTTTTATCAAGATAAAAAGGTCAGTGATTTATTATTTGAAAAACTCCCCGTCTCACTTTCTTTAGGCTTATTCAGCACTTTGATTATTTATCTTGTCTCAATTCCCTTGGGAATTAAAAAAGCCTTGAATGACGGCACTAAATTTGATTTAACAACAAGTGCTATCATAATTATTCTTTACGCAATTCCAGCTTTTCTTTTGGCGATTTTTTTATTAATTTTATTTTGCGGAGGAAATTTTCTTAGTATTTTCCCCTTGCGAGGGCTTATTTCAGACAACTTTGCTCAATTAAGTTTTTCACAAAAAATTTTTGATTATCTTTGGCATTTGGTTTTGCCTATTACCGCTATGGTTATCGGTGGTTTTGCCTCATTAACTTTTTTTTGCAAAAATTCATTTATTGAAGAAATTAATAAAAATTATGTCATCACTGCTTACTCTAAGGGTTTAAATCAAAAACAAATCATTTATCGTCATATTTTTCGTAATGCTTTACTCATTGTTATTGCTAACCTCCCTTACACATTGCTAACTGTTTTCTTTACTAGCTCTTTGCTTATTGAGATAATTTTTTCACTGGATGGTCTAGGACTGATGACTTACGAGGCTATTCTTAATCGTGATTATTCCCTAATTTTTGCAACACTTTATTTAACTAGTTTAATCGGCTTACTGACAAATATTGTTACCGATCTTTGTTATTTCTTAATTGACCCCAGAATCAATTTTGCTAAATAAATTTTAATCATTTGTATTTTTTATCAACTACCCACCTAGGCATTTGGGTGTTACTTTTTCCAATGCCTTTGCCATCGATCCTGCAATAGAAGTAGATGGAATATTATTAGCTTGTGATTCCAATTCTCTGTTTTTCTTTAATTCCTCAATTCCCTCTTCAAGTATATTTTTAAAGTTTTTGGGATCAATTCCATCTTCATTGATGCGGGGTTTTAAATGGTCTCTGATGTCACGTAAATTTTTCAGTCTGTCCATCTTAGATTTAGAATTTAACAACAATCCTAAAGAAACAAAAAATCCAAGAATTGGCGTAGCGGCAGCCAACGCTACAAAATTATAAGCTATCATAGAACTAGCCGGAGCAG
Source organism: Alphaproteobacteria bacterium (assembly GCA_046081665.1). Classification (GTDB taxonomy): domain Bacteria; phylum Pseudomonadota; class Alphaproteobacteria; order Rickettsiales; family UBA1997; genus CAILUF01. The sequence goes on from JBJTWJ010000084.1 coordinate 3,589, forward strand.
CAACTGTTGTAGCAATTTTAGCTGCTGAGGCGCTGGTAGCTTCTGTAGCTCCAGAAGAGGCTGTTGGATCTGGATATAAACTTTGTAAAACGCTTTCACCGCCCGGTGGCACTGATGTTAATGGCATAGTTACAAGAAAGGCCAGCACTAAAGAAACGGCAAGTAGTTTTAAAATAAGAATCCTTGTTTTTTTCTGCTTTTTAATTTGTTCGTCAATACTTTCTGATGTTTTTGCATATTTTCCTTTATCCAGATCAAATGTTTTTCCATCTAAACTATTAACATATTGCTCTAATTTTATTTTTCCTGATTTTTTTGGTGAATCTTCACCCTCATCACCACCACCCCTATAACTACTACTAGCCTTAAGGATTACATCACCGAGCTGGTTTGCAAGATATTTTTTTAGTAACATATTTTATTTTGGTTTAAAAAATTTAAACAATTTTTTATCTTTAAAGAGAAAAAAAATTTGTTAAAAATAATTAATATTTTTTATAAATATTTCATAATTTTATTTTATACTAGCTAACAATACCATTTCAACTAATAAATGAACCAGCTAGGTATTTA
>JBJTWJ010000085.1:0-6281 GCA_046081665.1 Alphaproteobacteria bacterium
CTTAAAAAAAATTTATTTAAAAATATAAATCATCAAATAAAAATTAAATAAAACTTAAATCAAATTTATTTAGGGCAATTAGAGCTAATTAATAAGTATTTAACAATTAGTTTTTTTAAAAATATTTTAATTTTTTTAGGATATTTTTTAAGTTATTTTTTGACATCTTGCAATTACCGCAAAACTTTTTTTAAAAGTTTTCTCAAGTTATCTTGAGCACGTAGCTCAGTCGGTAGAGCACCTCACTTTTAATGAGGTTGTCGTTGGTTCGATTCCAACCGTGCTCACCACCTCGCATCAATTTAGCATATCCAATTTTTTTGCATGTAGTTTTTAAAAAATGAAGCTGTATATCCATACAGCTGAGGATCGCGAGCGGTGCCTTAGCACGGTTTTAAAAAAGATAAAGCTTAATTTATAAATACCTAATTGGTTCATTTATTAGTGGAAATGGTATTAGATAGGTTAGTGTTTGAAAAGTTTTAAAAAAAGATTTTAAAATTGTCTTTCTGTATTGGGTCCAAATCTTACTTCTTTTTTTTGTTTTGTAGGTTTTGCAGGAGGTGGTGATGAAGAAGCTGATAAACCTTCAGTAACACCACCTAAATCTCTTCTTAAAGCATCAATTCGCTGAGAGGCTGGGGATTTCTTTAATATTGATTTTAGGGGTTGTTGTGGTTTTGAAGGCATAGGTGGTTTTGGATCTAAAAGATTTTCTTTGCTTTGAGCTTTGTCAATTGCTGATCTAAGTTCATTAATACGTCGTTGGCGATTTTCAATATCAAGATCATCCTCCTTTTGTGGTGGCTGTTGTGGTGGCTTAGAAAAACGCCAATGCAAGACTGGAAAGGCAATAGCCAATGCTAACAATGGCGATGCCAAAGCCATCAAACCTGCTAAAGCCAAGGTTGACATCCCAAGAATTCCTAATTTTCGCTCTTTGAAATTAGTCGAAGCTCCTAAATCTTCACGCTCAGCATGAATTGGCTTTAGCAATTCAGGATCATCTTTCTTAGAATCGCCTTTAGCCGATTTTCCATCGCGATGATCTTGATTATCTTGATATCTAGGAATGTTTTTTGATAATAAAAAATTCATTAATCAAAATAAATTATTAATTCTTGAGTTAAGAGGCTGTTGGATAATCAGTGTAACCTTTGTGATTGCCACCATAAAAAGTCGAGCGATCATATTTGGTTAGTTGAATATTTTCTTTTATTCTTCTCACTAAATCGGGATTGGAAATAAAATATCTGCCAAATGCAACAGCATCAGCATTGCCAGTGGCAACAACTTCTTGAGCATTTTGCGGTTCATATCCACCAGCTGAAATTAATACCCCTGAAAATTTTTTACGAAATAATTGCGCAGTATTTGGAGCATCTTGTACTATTTTATCACTGCCCCCAGCACTTGTTGCTCTGGGCTCAATTAAATGAACATAGGCGATTTGTTTTTTTTCTAAATTTTCCAAAACATGACTAAACAAAGCAATTGGATCGCTGTCACTCATATCGTTGAAAGTTCCGTAAGGCGATAACCGAATACCAACTCTCTTATTGCCCCACACCGCAATTATTTGCTCTAAAACTTCAAATAATAATCTGGCGCGATTTGCAATGCTACTACCATAATTATCGGTTCGCTGATTTGAACCATCTTGCAAAAATTGATCAAGCAAATAACCATTGGCACTGTGCAGTTCCACCCCATCAAATCCTGCTTCTTTAGCATTAATTGCTGATTGTTTATAATCGTTAATTAATGATGGAATTTCAGATTCTTCCAAAGCTCTTGGGGTAAGAATTGGCGTAGGTTTCCAAGAAGCAGTATAAGTTCCAGAATTTTTTGCAGGCAAGGCTGAAGGTGCAACTGGCAAGGCTTCGTTAGGTTGTAAAGATGAGTGTGAAATTCTGCCAACATGCCATAATTGTAAAAATATTTTGCCATTTTCTTTATGAACTGCGTCAGTTACCAATTTCCAACCAGCAATTTGTTCCTTGCTATGAATTCCTGGGGTAGCAGGATAGCCCTTACCTTGCGGTGAAATTTGCGTAGCTTCAGAAATAATTAATCCGGCAGTTGCTCTTTGGGCATAATATTGGGCATTAAGCTCATTTGGGATATCTCCAGGCTGAGTGGAGCGCATTCTGGTTAGAGGAGCCATGATTATGCGATTATTTAACATTAGATCACCAATTGTTAAAGGAGAAAATAGATCAGTCATTTTTATTTTTGTGAGTTGTTAAAAAAATTGAGAAATATTATAAAATGTTTTTTATAATTAAATTTTATTTTAAATTGTTAGCTTTTGTTAACTTATAAAATTAAAATTAATTTAAAAAACTTTGTTAAAAATATCATCAACATATTTGGTATGATAACTTAAATCGAATAGTTCGCTAAGTTTGTCACTACTAATTTTGTTAGTTAATCGTGAATCAGTTTTGAGTAACTCTAAAAAATTATTCGCTTGATTATGCCATATTTTCATAGCATTTTCTTGGACAATTTTATAGGCTTCTTCCCTACTTATTCCTGCGTCATCAATCAAGGTTAATAAAACTCTTTGTGAAAAAACTAAACCACCCAATTTATCAAGATTTTTCTGCATATTTTGCGGATAAACTAATAAATTTTCAAGCAAATTTGTTAATCTGACTAAAGCAAAATCTAAAGTTATGCAACTATCAGGAGCAATCATTCTTTCAACCGCTGAATGCGAAATATCACGCTCATGCCACAAAGCGATATTTTCTAGAGCTGGATTGACATAACTTCTAATCATTCTTGCTAGTCCGGTTAAATTTTCACTTAACACCGGATTGCGTTTATGAGGCATTGCTGAACTGCCTTTTTGCCCAGCTGAAAAAAATTCTTCAACCTCTAAAACCTCACTTCGTTGCAAGTGACGAATTTCAATTGCAATATTTTCAATTGAACTAGCAATCACCCCCAAAACCGCGAAAAACATGGCATGACGATCACGAGGGATAATTTGACTTGAGGTGGTTTCTTCAATAAGTTGCAATTTTTTGGCAACATATTCTTGAACCTTAGGACTAACATTGGCATGCGTTCCAACCGCTCCTGAAATTGCACAAATAGCTATTTCTTTTTTTACTTCTTTAAGTCGTTTTAAATTTCGTGAAAATTCTGCATAAAAACGCGCAAGTTTTAAACCAAATGTTGTAGGCTCTGCGTGGATACCATGCGACCTTCCAACGCAAATTGTGTATTTATGTTCAAAAGCACGAGTTTTTATTGTTTTTAATAAATTCTCAAGATCTTTTATTAATAAATCACAAGATTGATTAAGTTGATAAGACAGGCAAGTATCCAAGACATCAGAGCTGGTCATACCATAATGGATAAATCGCGAATTTTCACCTGTAATTTCGGCAAGGTGCGTTAAAAAAGCAATAACATCATGCTTGGTGGTTTTTTCAATTTCATCAATGCGATCAATATCAAATTTACCACCAGCTTTCAAAAAATTATCACGAATTCTTTGGGCAGTTTTTAATGGTGCAATCTTCAACTCCTCAAGAGCCTCCAAAGCATAAATTTCAATATCAAACCAAATTTGATATTTATTTTCTTGCGACCAAATTTGCGTCATTTCTTTTCGAGAATATCTTAAAATCATAATCTTGATTTAATTAATTTTTTTTAAATACAAACATAGTTAAAAAATAAATATACTCAAGTTTTTTCGATTTTGCAATTGAAAAATTCTCATGCGAGTTATATTGCTTTAAAAAATTCACCCCCCCGTCGTCGTTGCGATACGTCGCTACCGATAGCACGACAAAATTAAACCCCTTGTCGTTGCGATACGTCGCTACCGATAGCACGACCAAATTAAACTTCGCTATCGCTTGCACCCCTACATTAATTTTCAAAACTCGCCAAGCAGTTGGGCTGAAAGCGAATAACGCTTAGATTCCCAATGCTTTTCAGGTTTTAGAATTAATGTGAGCCTGCAAGCCCTCAAGGAAGGGAGACAACAGAGCGAAGGCTTCCCGAGGTTGTTTCATAATGTAGGGGGGACAAGAGTGTTTGGCAGAGTTTGAAAATAATATGAGGTTGTAATCATTTAGGTTGGGGTGTTTAATTGAAGGCATTTAAGTGTGGTGCACCCGAGGGGATTCGAACCTCTAACCTTCTGATCCGAAGTCAGAAACTCTATCCAGTTGAGCTACGGGTGCCAATGCAATTGCTGATAAATGAATAATCAATATTGAAGCAATTGCCCTTGTTTAAAACTATTTCTTTTTAGCTCTTGATACCAATGATTTTTTACCACCAGATTGAGCTTGAAAAGTATGTAAAACTTTTTCAGCCATTTCAAATGGTACGGCAAAGAATGAGAAGCTATCCATAACTTTAACATCATCGATAACTCTTTGATTAACTCCAGTTTCACGCTCAATAAATTCCACGAGTTTACGAGCATCCATTCTGTCATTTCTACCCTTGGCAATAAAGAGTCGAGCCGTACCTTTGCGATCTACATAACCACGTTTATCTTGCTCGCCAATTGGACGATATCCACTCATGCCACGGTCATCATAATAAAAATCTTTATTCTTTTTATAAGCCCCAATATCATCAATTTCGCTATAATTTTTAGCATTTAATTCATCTTTAAATGCCAATTTTAATAAAGCCGAAAGCACAATTTTAGGATCTGAATTTTCAGTCAAAATTTCTTGAGCAATTAAATCTAAATCATTGAAATCCCCAGCGTTAATAATTTCTTGCAAAGAATTTTTAATACGTTGTTTTTTACTGTCAATAACTTCAGCAACATTAGGAACTTTTTGCTTAGTAATTTTAGTGTTAGCAATACGCTGAAGCGAGATTAATTTACGATATTCTGAAGGAGTGATTAAAGTAATAGCAATACCGCTTTTTCCGGCCCTTCCCGTTCTGCCAATTCGATGGACATAACTTTCAGGATCTTGCGGTAAAGAAAAATTGATAACATGCGTTAAATTGTCAATATCAATACCACGAGCTGCAACGTCTGTTGCCACTAGAGTTGTGATTTGTTTGCTACGAAATTTTTGCAAAACTTTTTCTCTTTGCCCTTGCGATAAATCGCCATGCAACGCTTCAGCTCTACAGCCTCTATTAAAAAGCTTGTGAGCAATTTCATCGGCATCAACTTTGGTTCGACAAAAAACCATACCATAAAAGCTTTCTTCAACATCGATAATTCTAAACAATGCTTCAAATTTATCAGCTTGCGAAACTTCAAAATAAATTTGCTGAATATTGCTTCTGCTGATTTGATCACTGGCAACGCTGATTATTTCATAATCATGCATATAATTTTTTGCCAAACGCTCAATATGAGGAGGCATGGTTGCTGAGAATAAAACAGTTCGACGATTTTTTGGAGCAGTTTGTAAAATTCTTTCGATATCTTCCACAAAACCCATATTAAGCATTTCATCGGCTTCGTCTAAAACAACATAACCAACCTTGCTAATATCCAGAGTTCTACGCTCAAGATGATCGATAATTCTTCCGGGAGTTCCAACCACAATATCAACTCCGCGTTGCAGTCTAGAAATTTGTCTTTCAATTGGTTGACCGCCGTAAACGGCAACGATTGAAGTTTTTTGCTCTTCAGCAAAAGAACTGATCTCTTCAGTAACTTGAATTGCTAATTCACGAGTTGGCACCAAGATCAAAGCTTGGATTTTTTTATTTTGAGGAATAACTTTTTCAATCAAAGGAATCCCAAAGGCACCGGTCTTACCAGTTCCGGTTTGAGCTTTACCGATTAAATCTTTGTTCTTGGTAAGAAGGAATGGTATGGCTTTGGCTTGGATAGGAGTTGGCTCTTCGAAACCTTTTTTTCTTAAACATTCGATCATTGTCTCACTGAGACCTAGATCACGAAATTTTGCTAAATTGGGCATTTTATTTTTTGTATTTTAATTAATTTTTAGAATTTTAGGAATTCTTAGTGCTTATTTTTCTAGTTGATTTATAACATTTCAGACTGAAATTATACCATTTCAACTTAATAAATGATAAATTAAGCAAGATATTTTTGAGATAAAAATCTTTAAAAAATGAAGCTGTATACCTATACAGCTGAGGCTTTTTGAAGATTTTTAGCCAAAAAGATAAAGCTTAATTTATAAATACCCAATTGTTCCATTTATTAGTGGAAATGGTATAATATTAACGATTAGCGAATCGCTGAAAAAAATTTGATGCAGAATCTCTCAAATTTCTCATGCGAGCAAGTGGGGTAAAGG
>JBJTWJ010000086.1:0-1275 GCA_046081665.1 Alphaproteobacteria bacterium
GCGACTGGCAAAAATATTTTGTTATAATTTTATTTAAAGATATTGATTTGTTATTATAAGAAAAAACTAAGATTAATTAACAATAACATAAATTAATTTAATATGATTAAAATTAATGATTTACCTAGGATCAAGGGAATATATCGCCAAAACGCTAAAATTGTTAATTGGTTCAATGTTGGAGGTAATGCCGAAATATTATTTAAACCAAGCGATTGTGAAGATTTGCAATTTTTTTTAAATGAAATTGATAAAAAAATTCCTGTACAAATTCTTGGAGTTGCATCTAATGTAATTATCAGCGACGATGGTGTTAAAGGGGTTTTAATAAAATTAGGACAAGAATTTTCTAAAATTAATCATCAAGAAATTAATAACAAAATTATTATAAATTGCGGAGCATCAGCATTATGCATGAATGTTGCAATTTATGCTCGAAATTTTGGTTTTTCTGGCCTAGAATTTTTAAGTGGAATTCCCGGAACAATTGGTGGAGCAATAGCCATGAACGCAGGTTGCTATGGCTTTGAAATTGCCGATGTTTTACAAAACGCAAAATGTCTTGATCAAAGCGGTCAAATCGAAATTATTAATAACCAAGATTTCAATTTTTCTTATCGTTATAATTCATTAAGTAAAAAATATTTTTTCGTTGAAGGAAATTTTATTGTTAACAAATCTTCTAGCGAAGAGGTTCACGCCAAAATGCATGATTTACAAAAAAAACGTGAAGAAACTCAACCAATCAGAGCTAAGACTGGTGGAAGCACATTTAAAAATCCTCATAATCATAAAGCTTGGCAATTAATTGATGGTATTGGATTTCGCGGAAAAAAAAATGGTGATGCCCAATTTTCTGAGAAGCATTGCAATTTTTTAATTAACACTGGCAATGCCAAATCACAAGATTTAATTGATCTTGCTAATCAAGCAATATCGGAAGTTAAAAAAAAATACGGTATCATTTTGGAATTAGAAATAAAATATCTAAAATAAAAAAATCAAAGGTTTGCAAATTAATTTTTACAAAATAATCTTATCAAACGATAACCTTTATTTAAATTAAATTTAAACTTTTTTAAACAATGAAAATATTACAAAAAAAAATAGATCAATCTTTGATTAAAAAATTTTCTTACACCTCTGCACTAGCAGGAGCTATTAACCTTGCATCTTTAAGCAATGCCCTTGCCTCCTATTCAACGGTTACTGCTACCGTTTCCTCCAACACTCTTACCGAAGTTATGTGCAACATTCTTAGAATTTCAACTGGAA
>JBJTWJ010000087.1:0-3386 GCA_046081665.1 Alphaproteobacteria bacterium
GTCGATAAATTTTCTTGGCCAAGATGTTTAAGAATTTGCTGATCAAAACCTTTGCCGTGATCTTCAACACTCACTTCCAGATTATTTTTTACAATCATCGCGGTGATTTTAAGATAATCCGGCGAAGCTTCCAGTGCATTATCAAAAACATTAAAAAAGGCGTGGATTATAACCTCATCAAAAATAATTTTTTTTTCACTTTCGCCAATAAAATCATAAATCAAATTTTGTGGTTTTCTAAGATCAGACCATTTAGATATTAAATTATCAAATGCGGTTTTAAGCAAAGTGAGAGTAGCGTGATCATATCTTTTCTTGCCTGAAATATCAAGAATATCGTAAAGAATTTTTTTACATCTTTGCACTTGATTTTCCATTATTAACAATTCTTCAAGCATTTCTTTTTTTAAATTCATTTGTTTCCAATCGCCAAGGATTACGGCAATTGTTGAAAGAGGTGTTCCTAATTCGTGAGCAGTTGAGGTTGTAAGCAAAGCACTACGAACTAATTGTTCTTTGGCATGTGATTTTTGTTTGAGAAGATGAATTTTATCATCACCTTCTTTAAGATTTTTGATAATTTTAGTAATAAAAATTAACACCAAAATTGCAGTGATCACATAGCTAATCAACATCCCGTGTAAATGCAAATTAAACATCTCGTTACTATGATGATGAAAAGCATGGAGTTCTTCATAATTAAAGCTCAAGGCAATGTAGCAGAACAATGTTAGCAAGGCAATTAACCACGCATAAATTCTGCGTAACAAAATTGCCGAAATAATCACTTGCAACAAAAATAATGAGATAAAAGGATTAGAAACTCCGCCACTAAAATAAAGTTGCAAACTCAAAGCTAAAACATCAAAAATTAATTCAAAAAAAAGACTTTTATCGCTAATTTTTTTTTGAATTTTATAGCGATAAAAGCTCATTAAATTTACAACACTAAGAATTGCTATCACCCCAAACAGCACTGTTAAATTTAACTCAATTTCTAAAATGAAATTAACAAATAAAATCGTTATAATTTGCCCGATGATTGCAATTAATCTAAGCCAAATCAGTTGAAGGAGATTTTTACGATTAGTATTTTGAAAAATTTGATAAGTCATTTTATAGATTTTAAAATTATAAATTTAATTTTCAGCTTGGACAAATTGTCTCAGTAATAAAATTTTGGTTAAAAAAAATAATATTCATAAAATAATTCAAACAATTATTTTAACAATTTAAATTATTTATGAAAAAAGTTTATTTAATTTTTTTATTATTGCTTAATGCCAATAAAGGATACGCCAGTGAAGCCAAACACTTAACAGAATTTCCTGAATTAACAGTTATTGCAAATGCACAAAGTTCGTTAACTACTGTTGATAACTCACAAGCCTTAAGAGAAATTAACAAAACTGCGGGAGGCGTTGCAGTTGTTGATTCTAAAACATTTGAAAATAAATATAGTTTAAATTTTTCTGATACCTTAAGCACTGTTGCAGGGGTTTATGCTCAAAAGCGATTTGGCGAAGAGGTTAGAATTTCAATGCGTGGATCAGGTTTATCGCGGGGATTTCATATGCGTGGCATCGAGTTATTGCAAGATGGCATGCCTTTTAATTTGGCAGATGGTTCAGCTGATTTTCAAGAAGCTGATAGTTTAGCGATGCAAAGAATTGAAGTTTTTAAAGGTGCTAATGCCTTGAAATTTGGTGGTTCAACTTTGGGTGGAGCAATAAATATGGTTTCTAAAACTGGCAAAACTAATCAAGGTGATAATTTGCGTTTTGAGGTTGGATCTTTTGACACTAAGCGATTTAATGTTCAGTCAGCTCGTGATTTAGGCGATAAAGATTATTTTGTGAGCTTAACTGGCACCAATAGTGGAGGGTATCGCCAACATAGTCGCCAAAAAAATCTTAAATTCAACAGCAATTTTGCCAAAAAATTTACCAAGAATTTGGAAAGCCGAGTTTATTTAAGTGCCAATTCAATTGATCAGGAATTGCCGGGAAGTTTAAGTAAATTCAACGCTCTTAACAATCCACAAACTGCAGATAGCAATGCTGTTTTAAGAAATCAAAAACGCGATATTAATTCTTTTCGCCTTGCCAATAAAACAAGCTTGGCATTGAATAATGGCGATAAGATTGATCTTGGGACATTTTTAAATGTTAAAGAATTATCGCATCCAATTTCTATTTTTATTGATCAAAATACCGTTGATTACGGAGTTTACGCTCAAAGGTTAGGGCAGTATAATTTAGCAGATTTTAAAAATAATTATTCACTGGGAATTCGAACTCACCTAGGTAAAACCGATGCCAAGGTTTTTCAAAATAATCTTGGAGCCAAGGGAGCGTTGACTGCAAAATCTGAGCAAATTTCTAAAAATTTAACAATTTATGGTGAAAATAATTTTTCATTTAACTCAAAATTATCATTAATTACCTCGGCGCAATATATTTTGAACAAGCGTCAAGATAATAATATCTTGGATCAAAGAGAAAGTGATCAAAAAATTTATCGTTCATTTAATCCTAAACTGGGGATAATTTTTAAGCCCAATAAAGATCAAGAGTTTTTTGCAAATCTAAGCAAGAGTAGCGAAGCACCAACTTTTAGCGAATTAACACAAAGTGGTTCAGTTGGTTTTACGCCTTTAAAAATGCAAAAAGCGTGGACCTTCGAAACCGGAACGCGTGGAGTTTATAAAATTGTTGAATGGGATTTAAGCCTTTATCACTCCAAAATTAAATCAGAGATGTTGCAATATCGAGTTACTTCAGCAGTTCCAGCGAGTACTTTCAATGCTTCAAACACCATTCATCAAGGCCTTGAACTTGGTTTGAATTTACAAATTTTTAAAAATCTTTTTAAAAGTGGCGATAAATTAAAACTCAACAATGCTTATACCCTAAGCGATTACCGCTTTGTCAATGATCAACAATATCAAAGCAATATCATCGCTGGGCAACCTCGTCATTTTCTTAAAAACCAATTACGTTATGAGCATGAATCATCATTTATAGCCTTGGATGCTGAAATAGCAAGCAATGCCCAAGTTGATTTTGCTAATAGCGTTAAATCTCCAGGTTATACGGTGTTTGGTTTGAACGCTGGCTATGATCTCAATAAAAATTTTAGTTTTTTTGTTGAGGCGCGAAATCTTTTGAACAAAAAATATATTGCAACTTTTAGCACTACAACCTCAAGTGCTGGCAATGTTTTTTATCCAGCAGATGGCAGGGCATTTTACAGCGGATTAAAAATAAAATTATAAAATATCCTTCTTAGCAATTCTAATACAATTTTCCATCTTTAAAAAAAATTATAACAAAATATTTTTGTTATAATTTTAATTTTTTTAAACTTTTAAAGATATTGAATTG
>JBJTWJ010000088.1:0-6668 GCA_046081665.1 Alphaproteobacteria bacterium
ACCATAAACTTTTAAATCATATTGCCCAATCAAATTTGGCGATACGAGATTTTGGGTTATTTCGTGATGAATATCTTGCCCATAAAGCTTGTTATTAATAAATAATAATATTAAACAAAAAGAAATAACTCTAATCATAAATTACTTTTTTTTAATTAACTCAAATTGAACAACACTAGTTCTTTCAGCAGCGAAACCTGCTATACAGTATGCCAAATAAAATCGCCATTTGCGAATAAAAAATTCATCAAATCCTAAATTTTTTATTTCACTAATTTTATTATCAAAATTTTTTAACCAAATTTTTAAAGTTTCAACGTAATCACTTGCAAAATCAAGTTCACTTTTGACAACAAAATTATGCTGACTTGCTAGTTTATGAATTGCTGATTTAGAAGGAAGAACTCCTCCTGGGAAAATATGTTTTTGAATAAAATCGACTCTTTTTTTATAACCTTCAAAAACTTTATCATCAATGGTAATAATTTGCAAAACCGCTATACCATTATCTTTAAGACATTTGTTTAAAATCTCAAAATAATTTTGCCAATATTCTTGCCCTACAGCTTCAAACATTTCAATTGAAACGATGTTATCATATATGCCCTGCTCTTGTCGATAATCCTGTAATTTTATAACAAATTTTGTAGCAAATTTTTCTAGTCTTTTTTCAGCAAATTTTTTTTGTTTTTGCGACAAGGTAAGAGCAGTAATTTTAAAATCCTTTTTTAAGGCTTGACCCATAAAACCTCCCCATCCGCAACCAATTTCTAGAATGGTTTGATTAGCTAATTTATCGATGATATTTTGATATTTTTTTTGTTGAGCTTCAGCAAGATTTTTTGAGTTATTAACATGCAATGCACTTGAATAAGTCATCGTTTGATCTAACCATAATTGATAAAATTCATTACCTAAATCATAATGAAAACTAATATTTTTTTTACTACCTGATAAAGTATTTTTTTTAAAAAAATTTTTTAAAAAAAGCCAAAACATTTTAAATTTTTTGGCATGGAAAAAATGCTCAAGAGCTTTGGCATTGATGGTTAAAAATGTCAGCAAAGATACCAGATCTTCACTATCCCATCGCTTACCAATATAAGCCTCACCAAAAAACACATCTCCACCTAAAATTAATTCGTCGATTATTTTTTCATCATAAATTTTAATCATGGCTTTAGGTCCATCTTGTTTCGAAATAAACTCTTTATTTAGCTTAGACTGGATCAATTCAATTTTGATTGAACCAAACTCAATATTTTCTATAGCTTGCCATAAAAAATTATATTTTTGCATAATTTTATATAAATTTTATTGTTGATTGTTGGAAATGGTATTAGAAATTTTATTGTTGATTTTATCATTAATTTTATGGGGATTGCTAACAAATTTTATTTTTTTAAAAAATAATTTTAAAGCCTGCCAATGAATTAAATATATCACTTTAAAGGTAACGACAGGAATTTGCCAAAAAGCTTCGATTAAGTTGAAACTGCTGAATTTTTTGACTTTATAACTAATAGCACTGGTCAATAATTTTTTTTGACCTTCAACAAAATAATCAATCCATACTGCAATTTTATTTGGTTTAAAAATTACGCGAAAACGGTAATTTCCTTCAACTTCAAAAAATGGCGAAACATATAATTTTTTTTTAGTAGAAAACCACTGATCTTCATTGATAATGCTATGATCTTCATTATAAACTAAATAACTATGATGTTGACCAAAAGTGTTATTAACCTCAAATAAAATTGCTTTTAAATTATTATCAACATCTAAGCAAAACCAAAAACTTACTGGGTTAAAAACATAACCAAAAATTCGAGGATGAGTAAATAAAAAAATTTTTTTAATTTGCTCGTTTAAGTTTTTTTCATCAAGAATTTTACGAATCCATAGCTCAAGATCTTTACCATCACGATTGCCATGGTCTTTAAAATAAAAACTAAAAACATTAAAACGATTAATTGAAAAAAAAATTTGTTTAAGACTATTAGGTTTTGAAATATCAAAACAAATATAAAAAACTTTGTATAAAAATTGATTAATTTTAGGGGAACATCTTTTATGCATAACATTAGCAAACACCAGAAATTGACTAGCAAAATTTACCGAACTAATTAACGATTCATCACCTCTAATTATTGAATCTGAATATTTTTTTAAAAATAAAATTTTTGAAAAGGAATTACCTAAACTTTTTAGAAAAAATTGCCAAATTTTTTTTAATAATTTTAAATCTGCCATGGCAATTTAACCTCGAGTTTATTGATAACCTGCAGGGCTGAATTAAAACCATCTTCATGAAATCCAAAATAACGATATGCTCCACAAAAATACAAATTGTTAAGACCCTGAATTTCTTCAAATCGTTGTTGAGCAATAATTGTTTTTTCATCAAAAATTGGATGATGATATTGATATTTTGCAAAAATATCCTGCTCTTTAATTTCCTGATTTGGATTTAAGGTAACAAAAAGTGGATATTTATTATCAATAGCTTGAAGATTATTCATCCAGTAACTAACTGATAATTTATCATCATTTTGAGCACATGAACTATAAACCCAACTTGCCCAAGCTTTTTTATTGTTAGGCATAACTTTTTGATCTTTATGTAAAACTGCTAAATTTTCTTGATATTTAATATTTCCCAATATTTCTTGATGAAGTTTATCAGGTTTTGCTAACATTTTTAGAGCTTGATCACTATGACTAGCAATGATTACTTTATCAAAAACTTCAGTTTTTTTAGCACTTTGAACTACAACTTTATTATTTTCATCATGGCTTATTTTAATAACTTCGTCATTTAAGCTTACTTGATTTGAAATTTGTTTAATAATTTTTTCAACATAGCTTTGCGAACCATTATTAACAGTATACCATTGTGGTTGATCATTAACCGAAAGTAGGCCATGATTTTTAAAAAAATGGACAAAAGATTGTGCAGGATAATCGCCAATTTTAGCCAATGGCGAACTCCAAATTGCAGATGCCATTGGCAATAAATAATATTTCTTAAAATAGCTTGCCATCAACAGATCATCAATAAATTTTTTTAGACTATAATTTGGATCAAAATCTTTCTCTAAAAGCTTAACTGCTTGTTTATTAAATTTTAAAATATCAAAAATCATTTGCCAAAAATGATGATTAAAAATATTTTTATATTGAGCAAACATCGAAAATAACGAAGTTCCTGCATATTCTAATTTACCATTATCAATCTTTACTGCAAAAGACATCTGGCTTTTCTTGACCTCAACTTTAAGCAACTCAAAAAACTTTGTAAGATTAGGATATGTTTGATAATTAAAAACTATAAAACCCGTATCTACCGCGATATTTTGGTCATTATAAACAATATTTGCAGTATTAGAGTGTCCCCCAAAATAATTATTTTTTTCAAAAAGCTTAATCTCAAATTTGTCTTTTAAAAAATATCCACATGCCAGACCAGATATTCCTGAACCTATAATTGCTAATTTTGGCTTATAATTTAAATTTTTATTTTCCACTGGTGCTAATTATTTATTTAAAATTAAATATTATTTTTTTTCCTTTTACGAGCAATAATGTTGAGAGATTCGACACCAAGAGTAAAAAATAATGAAAAATATAAATAGCCCTTTGAGATAGGAAAATGTATGCCATCTGCTAAAAGAATTACACCAATCATAAAAATGAAAGCCAAGGCAACAACTTTAAGAGACGGGTAATTGTGTAAAAAATAACTAATTTTTTCAGATGCTAATAGCATGGCAATCATTGAAATTACAACCGCTATAACAATTACCGGAATATTGTTAGTCATTCCAACTGCGGTAATAATTGAATCAAAAGAAAATACAAAATCGATAACTGTGATTTGCAAAATCGCTGAGATCATATTTTTGGCAGTTCCAGTTTTGGTTTTGTCTTCGCTGTGATCTTGATCAAAATAAACATCGCAAAAAACTTCCCATCCACTTTTCACAATCAAAAATAATCCACCAAAAATTAACAGAAAATTTTTAAAAGAATAAGGATTTTCACCGATGTAAAATAAAGGGTTAGTAAAGCTCATAACCCAAGATAACGTCATCAACATTATTACTCTAATGACAAAGGCCAGTAACAAACCAAAAGCTCTAGCCTGTTTACGTTTTTTAACAGGAAGCTTAGAAACAGCAATAGCAATGAAGATAAGATTATCTATCCCTAAAACAATTTCTAAAAAAGTTAAAGTAATTAGACTAAAAAGAATGTCATATGTTAAAAAATCCATAAATAATTTGTTAATTGTTAATTTATTAAATGTTGATAATTTTTATAAAAAAATTAAATACCAGATTAAATAGCAAAATTAAATATTAATGATATTTTTTTGATGTAAAAAACTTATTAACGGCTGAATATTTAAGCCCAAAACCGCAAAATAATCGCCATCAACTTCCTCAAAAAGATGTTTACCAAGTGATTCATATTTATAACTTCCTGCACATCCCCATGATTGATCAAAATCAACATAATTTTCTATTTGACTCAATGTTAAATTGCGCATTTTCAATTTTACTTTGGTAAAATTTTTAAAAATAATTTGCGAATCTTTAACAACAACTACCGCATTATTTTGGTAATGAACATTTCCAGAAAATTTTGCTAATTGGTCAATTGCTTGTTGACGATTTTGTGATTTAGAAATTTCCTGACCTGCAAATTCGCAAGCTTGATCTGAGCCAATTACATAACAATCAGCAAAATTATCACTAAGTGATAAGGCTTTTTGAATTGCTAGTTCAAGGGCTAGATCACTGGGCTGAAGATGGCTATAATTATGCTTCATAGAATCTTCATCAAAGATTGGCTTTTGTGCCTCAAAACTTATACCATGAGAGGAAAGAATTTGCTTACGAATTTGTGAAGTTGAAGCTAAAATAATTTTAGCGTTAGCTTTAATTAGCATTCTTGCGATTTAATTTTTATCATATTAAGAAACCTGTCTTCAAGAATTGGATCAGTTTTAAATTCACCTAATATTGACATTGTAACAGTTGATGCATCTTGCTTGTGAATTCCACGCGTAGTCATACATTGATGTTTTGAATCTATTAAAACCGCTACTCCACGAGGTTTTAACACTTCATTAATAGCATTGGCAATTTGCATTGTGAGAGTTTCTTGGGTTTGTAACCGCTTAGAAAAAATATCAACTAATCGTGCAATTTTACTGATTCCAACAACATGGCGATCAGGAATATAAGCAACATGGGCAATGCCAATAAATGGAACCATGTGATGCTCGCAGTGCGATTCCATGCGAATATTTTTAATTAAAACAATATCGTCATAGCCTTGCACATCATCAAAAGTTTTACCAAGAACCGCATGATAATCCTCCTTATATCCGCTAAAGAAATCTAAATAAGCATTAACAACTCTTTTAGGAGTTTCAATCAAGCCTTCGCGATTTGGATCATCCCCAGCCCAAGCAATTAAAGTTTTAACTGCCTCTTGAGCTTCCTGTATTGATGGCTTGTTTTTTGTTTTTTTAATAATACTTCTATTATTATAATTTTTGTTATTTTTTTTCATGATTAAAATTTTTTTTAAAGAAAATTAAAGTTAGGATTGCATTGTAAAGTTTTAAAATTAATTTAGTAAAGTAAATAATTAAATTACAAAAAATTTTTCTAGTTTTATCCAACAAAGAAATTTAAATATTATATTAAAAAAAAATTATTCAAATACAATTATTATTTAATTTTATTTCATATAAAAAAAACAAATATTAAAAATTTTATGCAAAAATCACATAACCTCAAAAAAATTTTAAGCTTAATTGCCTTATCATTTTTTATCTGTCAATCTGCAATTGCTTCAGATCTTGGAGTTCTTGATCTAGAAAGAATCATCAAAGATTCTAAAGCTATGCGCGATATTCAAAGCAAAGTTAACAAAAAACAAGATGATTATCAAAAGGAAATCACCAAAAAACAAAATGATCTGGAAAGCGAACAAAAAGTAATTGAAGGTAAAAAAAATGTTTTATCTAAAGAGGGATTTGAAAAAGAAGTTCAGAAATTTGAAAAGAAAGTGGATGACTTAAAAACCTATGTTGATCGCAAACAAAACAGCTTAAAAAAGGCTTCAATTGAATCAATGAGCAAGGTCAATGAAATTATCAAAGAAATTGTTGACGATATTGCTAAAGATCGAGGTTTTAAAGTCATAGTTCCAGCCTCACAAACCGTTTATTTTAATGACAGTCTGGATGTAACTGATGAAGTTTTAACTAAGCTTGATAAAAAAATTACCAAAGTAGATGTTAAATTTGAATAAAGAAAAATAATCTTTATAAATTTTTACTAAAAAATATTTTTATTTTTTAAATATCTAGCGGTTAGCATATTTCTGAAATGCCTCGATAATTTTAACTCGATCAATTTTGGTATATTTTTGAGTGGTTGACAAACTCTCATGCCCTAACAAGTCCTGAATAACTCTGAGATCACTGCCATTTTGTAAAAGATGAGTTGCAAAAGAATGGCGAAAACTATGAGGTGTTATCTCTTCACTTAAATTAAGTTTTTTACGAATTAAAGTTAGCAACCCGTTATAGTCAAACCTTGTCATTGCTTTACAATTATCTTTAATAAAAATACTTTTCAGTCTCAAAG
>JBJTWJ010000089.1:0-3624 GCA_046081665.1 Alphaproteobacteria bacterium
TTTTCCTTGCTTGGCGAGGATGTATTCACTGACAAAGAAAAAGATAATATTTTTGCGCGGGTTAAAACCTTATTAACTTCAAATATTAACATAAATGGTAAAGATGAAAATGGCCAGAGTGTTTTACATTTAGCGGCTTCAAAAGGTGATGCAAGAATAATTGATGTGCTTATTGAGGCTGGAGCTGATGTTAATTCTAAAGATAAATATTTAGAAACCCCAATTAATGTAGCTATAGTTGCTGGTCAAACTGAAATTATAAAAAAATTGATAGAAAACAATGCTCGACCTGATCACAAAAATATTAATGGCAATAACGCTTTGCATATTGCATTAACTTCAGGAGACTTTAAAATGATAAATTTTTTACTTGAGGAAAATTTATTTGTAGGCGCTAATATTCAAGATACTCAAGAATATCTAGATTGTCAAAATAAAGAAGGCAAAACACCGCTTCATGTTGCTTCAGAATTTAATAAGGGTGATGTGATAAATTTTTTGCTTTGTGCAGGAGTTAACAGCCAATTAAAAACTTTAAATGGTGAAAAAGCCTTACATTTAGCAGCAAAGAATTTTAGTACCGATGCCTTAATTGCTTTAAATAAAGAATTTATTAAAGACAATGATATTTCTTGCATTGAAGACTATAAAGTTGCTCTAGCTATTATTGAAAATTATCGTCCTAGTCCCTCAACTCCATATAGTAATGATTTTAGAAATAGTATAGAAATTCTTCGAAGCGTTGTTAATCAATATGAAGAGCAAGAGAAAGCAAAAATAATGTCCTTAGAAGTCATAATTGAAAGTTCTGGCGACAATGAGGAATTACATGCTGGTGTTTCTGATGCAAATGAAATCGCCAATGATGGAGGGCCTGAAGCTGGGTCGCAATACGAAACCCCCTCAACATCTCCATCCGCTAACTCGGAAATATTTTTACTAGGATCAAACGCCACAAATAATTATGGCCTGTGATGCTTAAGAAAAAATTAAGTATAGTTTTTAATTTGGGCAATCTCAATTAAGGGTTATTTTCCTTTTCCACCGGCGGCGGCTTGGAGTTGAGAAGCGCCTCCTCTCCCACCGGCGGCGGCTCCGGGTTGAGAAGGACCTCCTCCACTACGGGCGGCGGCTCCGGGTTGAGAAGCGCCTCCTCTCCCACCGGCGGCTCGGGCCAAAGCGGCGGCGGCTTTGAGTCGAGTAAGATGTCTACCATATACTGTTAAGGGTTCTTTATGAGTAAGATAAAAATTTTTATCAGCCACCATTGCATCTTTTAATAAAGTTGTTAATCTTTGGGCAGTATTCTTATCTAGCTTATGGTTATGTTCGCCAACATTGTAACCAAAAACCTGAAATAATGTTGAATCTGATATTTCATGGGGAAGAGTTGTATTATCTCTTCGAAGGACTCTTTGTTTTCCAAGGCCTAAGCTAATTACCTCTCTCATACTCCTTATTTCTTTTTCAGTAAAATGTTTAAAAATATTTCCGGCTTCAAGAAATGGATTTATTTTATATTCTTTAAAAACTTTATCTAAGTTTGACGATTTTGTTTTTCCTACTATAAAAATTGCATTAAGAATAACTTTTATCAATCCTTGATCAGTAGTTTCTTTAGTTATAAAATCTGGAAGAGCTATTTTTTTTCCTGTTTTCATATCTATAAACTGTCGTGATTGAATAATTCCAGAATTTATACAAGCATTTAAAAAAATAAGAGAATTTTGACAATTATCTTTAACTATATATTCTTTAGCAGTAGAAGAGTTAAGATATCCAAAAAGCCTTTTTATATCTATTGGCATACCTTGAGTTCTTAAAGCTTTTTTAATGATAAGTGCCAATGCCCCAGGGTTGTTCTGATCAAGGAGTAACGCAAAAATATTTTCATTTCTAGTAAATTTTAAAAATAGCTGTTTAAAAAGTTCATCTCCTTGATACGGAGTAGTAGTTATGCCGGTCCCCTGCGCAGTATTAAGAGAAAGTGGACCATTATCGCTAATCATGTCTAGTAATGCAACAAAATTACGTCCTCTAATAGGTTTATTATTTATAAAGTAATTAAGTGATGATTGAATATTACGTTGAAAACCCTCTTTATTTGCGGTATCTATTAGAAATTTTGCTAAATCAAAATTTTTTTCTAAAAGCTCAATTAAAATATTATTTTGAGTAGAGATATTTAATGGTTGAATAGCAGCAGGACCTCCCTGAGCTTGTTGATTTGCTTGTTGATTTTGTGTAATTTCTGGAATCAGATCCCTTAGAATTGACTGCTTATTAGCTTCAGAAAGCTCAGAAAATAATAATACCAAACTCTTGAGCGAAGATAAATCTTGATTTTTTTGGAAAGCATTTCTTATTGGTTTAAAAGATTGGTTATTTTCCGCAAGGTCAACAGAGGCAAATATTTGGTTCTCATTAATTAATTGTGGATCTTGACTAAATAGTTCTTTTAGCAAATTTTCATCATTTCTTTGTAAAACTTTTCTCAAAAATTCACAATCATCAATAACATTTTCCCTTCCGCCATGAATTGCAGCTTCTATTTTACAATCTCCTTTATTACCCCTTTTACTTAATTCTTCAGTCACTGTTTTAATACTGCCTAAATGAATAATTAAATTCCTCATTTGCGTTAATGTAATAGGACCTTCTTGCTTTAAAATAAAATTCCAAAAACTTTTATCTAATTTGCAAGATATATTTTGATTATACAAATTTTCAATTATTTTATTTTTAAACTTAAAAATTTCATCTTCATTATCTTTGCAAGCCTGTCTTATATAGTAATCCAACTTTGAAAGCTTTTCTTGTTCAATGTTAATCGAGTTTTCAGCAAAAATTTCTAAAACAAAATTTTTTATATACTCATTTTTTTCTTCATCATCTATAAAAAGATAACTTTTCATTTTTTCAAAGCCTTCTTCCGCAGTAAATGATTCTAGGATCTCTTTTTTAAAAAATTGATTTTTCATCAATCTTTTTATATTATCATTTAAACTCGGACCCGAGTGATCATTAATAATTTTTAATAAGTCTAAAAAACTAGTTTCAATTTTATCTGAATCATTTCGTTTTTTAAAAGTTCTCTGGTCGCATAATGCATTCACAAGACCACTTACTACATCTGGCACACGTTGCTGATTCAAGAGTCCAATTAGATCTTTAAAAAGCGCAAGAGTCTTATTATTAGAAATACTATCTAAAAATGAAGAAAATGATTTGACTTCATTAAAATCAGCATTTGTTCGAGTTCTAGTGGGTGCATTTAGTCTTTTTTCTTGGTTAGTTAAAATATTTATTAAAGTGTTTTGAACTATTTCACTATTCTGCTGTAATCGATAAACAACAGTCATTAAGTGATTGAATACCTTAATAAACCTATTATCATTGCCATCAAGAGGAATATTGGTTTTTAAAGCAGAAGAAAAGACTGCATATCTTTCATCCGCCAAAATTTCTAAAAAATCTTGATCTCTGTCAGATCCATAGCCACCTAGTACTAAACCACCAGTAACCGTCGCCCAATCAGTTTCAGCTTCACCTTTGATATAGCTAATAATTAAATTTCTTTTTTTAAATTACTCATAATATTTTTATTAAATTTATAAACAGATT
>JBJTWJ010000090.1:0-8602 GCA_046081665.1 Alphaproteobacteria bacterium
ATTAATTAAAAAAATATTTATAAATTGCCATAAATTAATAATATTTATTTATAAAACTAATTTTTTTAATCACCCTTAATAAATAACAAACCAAAAATATGTTTAGTGCACCAGAGCCCAGAGTTGAAAATGACTCTATTATCGAGTTATCTTTTAATAAGAATAAGATTCTTTTGAATCAATATTACCAACTTCGTGAAAGATCATACCGATCTGAAAGAGGATGGAATAATTTTAATGGTCAAGAAAATGATTTTGATCGTAATGGTCATATTTTAATTGCCAAGGAAAAGAATATGTGCGTTGGAGGTTTAAGGGTTATGTTTGAAAATAAAACTGATTTTTTTTCAAATGAAACTCCTGATTCAAATTACCTTTTTCGCAAATATTTAGAAGAATACAAAAATGAAACAGTTCCAATGAATTCAATTGTTGAAATTTCTTCTATAGTTATTGTTGATGAGTATCGAAACGGAGAAACCTTTAAAGAAATGGTTAAATTTTCGCTAGATTATATCAAAAAACAACCAGAAGCCAAGTATGTTATTTGCGTTGCTAATATAGCAAGTTGCAGATTATATAAAATTATTGCCAGAAATTTGGGTTACCAAGCTTATATAGAAAAAGAAAAACCATGGCTCAATATAAGAAATCCTTATCCAGTAGAATGTTATTTAATTTACATGAAGCTTCTGAATTGAATAAAATTTTATTTTAATTTTATGAAAAAATTACACAAATTTCTCATAGCTCTATTTTTTGTAACCATAGCCAATAATGCTTATAGCGAAACTACTGCTGAAGAAAATTTCAAAAACGAAAATAAGGAAATTGAGGATCCTAAAAGTTATACTTTTAATCCGCAAATTTTCTCACTTTCTAAAAAGAAAGAAAGTGCATTTGATTCGGCTTCGGCTATTTATGTTTTGTCTTCTGAAGATATTAGAAGGTCTGGTGTTACGTCGATTCCTGAGGCATTAAGACTTGTTCCAGGTGTTCAGGTTTCACGTCTAAATGGTCATAGTTATGCAATTACTGTTAGAGGATTTCAAAGACAATTCTCAAATAAATTACTGGTAATGATTGATGGAAGAACAATATACAATAATTTATTTTCAGGAGTTTTTTGGGATGAACAAGATTACGTTTTAGAAGATATTGATCGTATTGAGGTTATTAGAGGTCCTGGAGGAGCGATATGGGGAGCAAATGCTGTTAATGGTGTAATTAACATCATCACTAAAAACGCTTCGCAAACTAAAGGCTTTTATGCATCGCAAATCGTTGGCAATAAAGATCAATCAATTACCGAAGTTAGATATGGTGGTGAAACTAAAGAAAAAAATAATTATCGGTTTTATGCCAAAACTGCCTTTCGTGATGGTTTAGATCAATATCCATCTAAGGTCAGAAATCGTGATGAAAATCTCCATTATCGCTCAGGATTTCGCTATGATATTTCTTCAATTAAAAATAATCCTATTTCCCTTAAGGGTGACATTTACAAAGGAGTTGCTAAAAATTTTGGTATTTTCAGTTCACAAATAAATGATAAGACTTCGATGGGTGGAAATTTAATTTTTGGTTGGGATAGTAAAATTTCTAAAAAATCAAAAACAACTTTCAATTCATACTTTGACTATCATCGTTTTTATTTGCCATTGCTGAGAAGATCGGCCAGAACTTTCGATGTTGATTTTCAACATTTTTATAACTTATCTAATTCCTCACAGCTTACATGGGGACTTGGATATCGCCAAATGCAAGATGATATTGAAGAAAAAAATTCATCAATCGGCGTACCACCATTAAGTTATACCCCAAGCTGGAGAAATGATCAATTATTCTCAGCATTTCTTCAAAATAAATTTAGTATTAACGAAAAATTATTGTTAACAATAGGTTCAAAATTTGAAAAAAATGACTTCACTGGTTTTGAATATCAGCCTAGTGCAAAAATAGTTTATTATCCTTCACGCAATCAAACCTTGTGGTCATCAGTATCAAGAGTTGTTAGAACTCCCACTCGTGGTGAAGATGATCTGCAAGCTCGTGCACCAAATTCAACGGTAATCGTTAATAATGGCAGTGATATTTTTAAAGCAGAAACCATGATTGCCTATGAAGCTGGTTATCGAATAAAGCCAAATCATAAAACCTTAATTGATCTGTCGTCATTTTATAATCAATATTCAAAATTAAGAACATGGGAAGGTTTACCAAATTCATCGGCAACCGTTGGAAATAAAGGTAAATCAGATACCTATGGTTTTGAAATAAATGCTAAATGGCAAGTTAATAACAAATTATTACTAGAAGTTAGTTATGATCACTTAAAAATTAACACTTCGCTTGTCAATGGTTCAACCGATAATTCTTCAATCTCAAGTTCATCAGATTCTCTCAGGCTTTCTCAGGGTCAATCACCACGAAATCAATTTCGTCTGCGCTCTTTTTATAATTTAACTTCAAATCTTGAATTTGATAATATGCTTTATTATGTTGATCCATTGCCTACGGGAGCAGGAAATACTTTTAATCAAAAAGGTTTATCTTCATATGTTAGATTTGATACTAGGGTTGGTTATCAAGCTTCAAAAGAGCTCGATCTTAGCGTTGGCGTTCAAGATGTTTTTGATAAGACTCATCGCGAATTTAAACCAGCCCTTTATAACAGACAAACCCAAATTGGTAGAACATTTTATTTAAAAGCAGTTTGGCAATATTAAATTTTTAAAAGCAGTTATTATCCATAAAATAGCTAAAATTGACATTTTTAATTGAATTCTAAGTCTTAGTCTTACAGAATTAAAAGCGATAATAAATTTAATTTGTTTATTAACAAAATTTTTTTAATAAAAATGATTATTAGTTTTAAAACATATAAAATCAAACACATCAAAGATGAAGTCTAAAATAAAAAAAATAATTTATTTTATTTTATTTTGTATCGTTACAAATGCTTCTCTATTAGCTAACGCTAATGCTTTTCTAGAGGAAGAGGCGTACGAGTTTGCTGAATTTATTATATCAATCTCGCAAAATATTAACACCCCTAAAAAAGGTGTTTTTTGTACCTTTGGCAATGATCATATAATCAAGGTTCTAGTTAAATTAAATCCCGATATAATTGAGATCGATGAGCATTTAACCAATATAAAGTTATGTAAAATGACTTACATTTCTTTGGATAAACAAAAGTGGTTTAAATATGCTGGAAAAATATTTTTAGAAAACAAGATCGCAACATTTGCAATTTATAATGGTTTCTCCTTAGATGATAATTCTAGTATTGAAATACAAATTGGGCGAAGAAGTTTTGAATTATTGATTAATAAGAAAAATTTAAAAGCTAACGATATTAAGCTTAGCCCGTTAATAACTAACCTTGTAATTAATTAATTTTTTTAAAAATGAATAAAACTATTGAGCAAGTCATAGATACCAAATATCTTAAAAGCATCATTGACGATGACAAGGAATTTGAGAAAGAGTTGTTTTTAATTTTTTTTGAAAATTCTCAAAGAAATATTGTTAAACTTGAAGAAGCAGTTGCTAGCCAAGATAAAAATTCATGGTACATGGCAGCTCACGCTTTTAAAGGTGCATCTGCTTCTATCGGAGCATTTGAATTGGCAAAAGTTTTAGAAAACGCTCAAAAATCTCTTGATGCTGATGATAATTTAAAATCAGCTTTAATTGCTAAAATTAAAGAAGAGCTTGAAGCGGTTAAATATTTTATCGATAAAGGAATTTAATTATTAAGCTTGAAAAACTGCTATTAGGTTTAAGAATCACTGCCCCAAAACATTCTTGTACTTTAAGTTTTAGTTTAAAAAAATAAAAAATATTTTCCTAATTTACACCAAATATTGCAAATGTTATCTTTATCTTTAGTTGTGTTTTAAGTGACAATATTTATCTTTGTTTGATTGTGATAGTAAGGTAAAGAAGATTTTTTGAAATGCGATGAGATATTTAGTTAAGAGGAAAGGTTAGGGTTTTTAAAATTGAATTCTTAAGATAACATTCTTTAGGTAAGATTTTTAACCATTAAACTTTTTATTGATTTGTAATTAGACCTAAAAAATCTAAAGTAGAAATAAATCTTTTACGTAAGTCTAGGGAGTTTTGATTGTTTTTAATTTCTTTGCTAATTTCATGAAGTGATGCCAGTGCTTTTGAGAAGTTAAGGTCATCTGCTAAGCTAGCAATTACTTCAGAGGATATATACTTCTTTTCAATAAAAAAATTTAATTGCTGATTTCGAAATGTTGATATTGTTTCCTCAACAATTTTATTAAATTTTTCAATAGTTTTTTGGGCATCGCTCAAGGCTTTGTCATTATAGTCAAATGGTTTACGATAATGAGTGTTTAATAACATTAATCTGATTGCTAAACCTGATTTACCAAGTTCTAAAAGATCATGAATGGTTATAAAATTTTTTAAGGTTTTGCTCATTTTCTCACCGTTTACGGTTACAAATCCGTTATGAACCCAATATTTGGCATAATGAGAATCGCGATAAGCACAGCAACTTTGAGCAATTTCATTTTCGTGATGAGGAAATTGCAGATCTGCTCCACCACCATGAATGTCAAAATCACAGCCTAAATATTTTGAACTCATTGCCGAGCATTCGATATGCCATCCCGGTCGACCCTTACCCCATGGGCTCTCAAAAACACTTGAAGGATCATCCTCATGGTCTGCAGGTTTCCAGAGTACAAAATCTAAGGGATTTTTTTTATAATCAGGAATTTCAACTCTTGATCCAGCAATCATATTTTCCAATTTACGCTTAGAAAGTTTGCCATAATCAGGATATGAACTAACATCAAACAAAACATGATTATCATTGACATAAGCATGTTTATTTTTTATGAGTCTATCAATTAATTCTATAATTTCTGGAATATGTTCAGTAACTTTCGGCTCAAATGATGGAACGAGAGTATTTAGCTCTTTTACATCATTATGGTATAGTTTGGTTACATTGGTTGTAAGTTCTTTAATAGAAATTTTTTGTTCTTTTGCACGATTATTGATTTTGTCATCAACATCAGTAATGTTTCTAACGTAAATAACTTGTGGATAAAGTTGAAGCAATAATCGATAAAGTAAATCATAAACAACTACGCTTCGAGCATTACCAAGATGAGCTCGATCATATACTGTTGGACCGCAAACATACATTTTAACAATATTTTCTTGGCAGGTAACTAATGTCTCTTTTTGATTGGTAAGGGTATTAAAAAGCTTAATTTGATAATTCATTTTGATATCTTTGAGATTATTTTTTTGGATAAAGTTCAGCAATAATATTGCGTCGCAAATATTTTTTTGATTTTAAGCCAGAATATTTTAAAGCAACAGCTCCATCTTTTTTAAACAATACGGTGTATGGAATTCTGTTGGTATAATTAACTTTTTTTTGTTTTAAAAATTCGTTAAAGCCATTACGCTTTTCAAGCATAATAGGTTGAAAATATACTGGAGCAATATTTTTTATATAGCTATTGAAATTGTTAGCATCAAGATTGCGATCGATGGCAATTGCGATAATCTTAAGTTCGGTATTTTGAAACTCTTGAGCTATTTCATTTAAAATTGAAAAATTTTTATTGCATACTTGACACCAAGTGGTATAAAGATATAATAAAATCGGCTGATTATCAATTTTTTCAAATTCGTTGATTATTTTGTCAAGTGAATAGGGTATTGGAATTTGAATGCTATAGTCAATATTTGATGAAGCTGGAATTGCAACATCATCATTTCTAGAATTTTCGATGGCAATTTTCCAGATTATTGAACCAGCAATTACGGCGAATAAGATTGTCAGAAAGAGCATTTTATTTTTATTTAACATTTTTATTTAATTGTTATATATTTTGTTAATAATAAACAAAATATTTATTTTAAGTTTATTTTATCTAAAAACAGTAAACTTTACCTAAAACGATAATAGGTTTATATTCAAAATTCAACAACAACTATGAAAATTAAAATTAAAGATTTCAAATTAAAAACCAACCTAGGAATTTATGATTGGGAAAAAAATTTTGAAAGAGAAATCCTTATAAATTTAGAAATTGAAATCAATGATTCTAAATCGGTTTTTACTGACAATATAGCCGATACAGTTGATTATGAGCTAATTTACAAGCAAATTAAACAATTAATTTCTTCAAAAAAATATAATTTAATTGAAAAAATGGCTCAAGAAATTCTTGATTTAATAATGATTGATCGCAGAATAAGTAAGTGTAAAATTGAAATTGATAAAATGAATATTTTTGAGGAGGTTAGATCTTGTGCGATAAGCCTTGAGTCTAAAAGAGATTAAAAAATATTATTAGGGTAATTAAATTAAAACATAATTTATGGATAATAAAACTCTTGAGGTTTTAAAAAAAATTAAACTCTATGGTAAAATTAAAAATTACCTAACAACAATTTCATATTTGGTAATTGTAATTGGGGTAATGGTCTATATTTTTCATAGCTTTGAACAGAAAAATAATCTTAAAATAATTAATAATTTTGAAGGAAAAAAAGATAGTTTACAAACCGAAAAAGTGATGGCTAATCCAAGAATAATATTGCAATATAATCAAGACGAAATATACAATATTAAAGCTACAAAAGCTTTTCATAAAAGTGCTAATGAAATAATTCTTAATGAAGTTTTTGCAGAGGGTGATATTGGAAAAATTAGTGCTGGAGAATTAAAAATTAGTGAGGATGGCAATCAAATGATTTTCACCAAAAATCCGGTACTAATATTAAATTAAAATTCAAAATAAACCTAATATAAATTATGAATAAATTTGGTGAAATTTTTAGCTTTACCTCATGGGGCGAAAGCCATGGTGAAGCAATTGGTTGTGTTGTTGATGGCTGTCCGTCATTAATCGATCTTAATGAAAGTGATATTCAAAAATATCTTGATAAACGTCGACCTGGGCAATCAAAATTTACAACTCAACGCCAAGAATTAGACCAAGTTAAAATTCTTTCAGGGGTGTTTGAAGGCAAAACTACCGGAACTCCAATATCGTTGATAATTTATAATCAAGATCAAAAATCACCCGATTATGATGACATTAAAGATAAATTTCGTCCATCTCATGCTGATTACACTTATTTCAAAAAATATGGAATTCGGGATTATCGTGGAGGAGGGCGATCATCAGCTCGAGAAACTGCCATGCGCGTTGGTGCAGGAGCAATTGCCAGAAAGATTCTTGCTAAAAAAAATATCTCCATAAGAGCTTACATTACTCAAATTGGCGAAAAAAGAATTGATCGCCAAAATATTGATTTTGATGAAATTGATCGCAATGATTTTTATAGTCCTGATAAAGAAAGCGTTGATATTTTCAGCCAATATCTGTCAGATATTCGCAAAAAAGGTGATTCGGTTGGTGCAGTAATTGAAGTTGTTGCTCAAGGAATCGAAGCTGGTCTTGGCGAACCAATTTACAATAAGCTTGATGCTCGACTAGCTAACGCTATGATGTCGATAAATGCGGTTAAGGCTGTAGAAATTGGGGCAGGTTTTGAAAGTGCTCAAAAACTTGGTTCACAACTTAGCGATGAAATGTGGCAAGAAAATAATCAAATTAACTTTGCCGGTAATCACTCTGGTGGAGTTCTTGGGGGAATTTCAACTGGTCAAGATATTGTTGTGAGATTTGCCGTAAAACCTACTAGCTCAATATTAATTCCAAGACGAACCATTGATATCAATAACAATAATTGTCAAATAATCACCAAGGGTCGACATGATCCTTGTGTGGGAATTAGGGCAGTGGCAATCGGTGAAGCCATGATGGCTTGCGTATTAGCTGATTTTGTGTTATTAAATAATTCTAAAAATTTTTAAAAAAAAATATTAAATTGAAACAAATTAATTATAAATGTTTGAAAAATTTTTTTTAATAAATAATTTTTAAAAGACTTAAAAGATAAGCTTATGACAAGAATCTAAATTTTTTGAATTAAGGGGTTACTTTTATCTCAACAAATTTGTCTTCAAAATATGCATTACCAATCTCTTAATTTATCTAATTAAAAAAAATATTATATGAAAAATTTTTTAAAAATTTCAGCAATTCTAACACTGATTGCTTCATCAGCTTTTGCTCAAGCTCCACAAATACAGAACCAAGGGCAAAACCAAGGGCAACCTCAAGGTGGTCAACAAGGGCAAGGACAACCTCCTAGACCTCAAGGTCAACAACCTCAAGGTGGTCAACAAGGGCAAGGACAACCTCCTAGACCTCAAGGTCAACAACCTCAAGGTGGTCAACAAGGTCAAAATCAAGGGCAACCGCAAGGACAACCCCAAGGCCGTGGTTTAGAAAGAAAAGAAGAAATGATGCAAAGAAGAGATGAAAGAAAAGAGCGTCGTGAAGAAAGAAGAGATGAAAGAAGAGAGGAAAGAAGGGAAGAGCGTCGTGAAAATAGAGCAGAAAAAAGAGAACAAAACCCAGGGCAAAACCCAGGGCAAAACCAAGGGCAACCTCAAGGTGGTCAACAAGGGCAAGGACAACCTCCTAGACCTCAAGGTCAACAACCTCAAGGTGGTCAA
>JBJTWJ010000091.1:0-5011 GCA_046081665.1 Alphaproteobacteria bacterium
ATTAAGCTTCAAGAAAATAATATTAATCTTCAGGTTCACTATATTCCTGTTCATTTACAACCCTTTTATCAAAAACTAGGTTTTAAAAAAGGCGATTTTCCAAACGCTGAACAATACTTCAACAAAGCACTATCATTGCCAGTTTATTACGGCTTAAGCAATAGCGATGTTAGTAAAATCGTTGATATAATTAAAATGCTTGCCATATGAAAAATAATTCATCACAAGATTTAATTGATATCAACAAAATTTCACTTCATAAGGCTAAATTAGAAGATATGATGGATGTTTTTAATCTTGCCAATGATCCTGAGGTTAGAAAAAATTCTTTTAACCAAAAACAAATTAACCTAGAGGATCACAAAATATGGTTTAGTAAAAAAATCTGCGATCAGAATTGCTTGCTACTAATATCTAAAATTGATGATGATTTTGTTGGTTCAATTAGATTTGAACAAGATACAATTAATCAAGAAAATTATAACATTTCTATACAAATTTCAAAAAAATTTAGAGGAAAAAAAATTGCCGAGCCACTCTTAAAATTAGCAATTAATGAATTTTTAAAAAATTTTAAAAATTATAATATAATAGCTAAGATTAAGACTGATAACTCGCCTTCAATAAAAATTTTTATTAAAAATAATTTTGTAGCTTTAAATGAAAATGAAAAAGAAAATTACATTTCATTAAAATATAATAGTTTTAACAATATTTAACAATGAATATTTTTTCTAACAATCCATTTATAATTGCCGAAATGTCTGGCAATCACAATCAATCTATTGATAAGGCTTTATCAATTGTTGAAGAGGCAGCAAAGTGTGGGGTTGATGCTTTAAAAATTCAGACTTATACAGCGGATACTATGACGCTTGATCTCAAAGAAAATGAATTTTTTATAAAAGATAAAAATAGTCTTTGGCATGGAAATTCACTTTATGATTTATATCAAAAAGCTTACACTCCTTGGCAGTGGCATAAAGCAATTTTTGATAAATGTGCTGAGCTTGGGATTATTGGTTTTAGCACGCCATTTGATGAAAGTGCTGTTGATTTTTTAGAAGATTTAAAGGTTCCGTTATACAAAATTGCCAGCTTTGAAAATACTGATTTAAATCTTTTAAAAAAAGTTGCCAAAACTAAAAAGCCAGTAATTGTGTCAACTGGCATGGCAAATATTTCTGAAATTTTTGAAATGGTTGAAACCCTTAAAAATAATGGTTGCAGTGATATTACATTATTAAAATGCACAAGTGAATACCCTGCCGATCCAAACGATATCAACCTTAAAACCATACCTCATTTACAACAATTATTTCCTGATTGCAAAATTGGTTTATCTGATCATACAATGGGAATTGGGGTATCGCTTGGTGCGATTGCTTTAGGGGCTAAAGTAATTGAAAAACATTTTACAATTTCTAGATCTGAAGGTGGTGTTGATTCAGCTTTTTCAATGGAACCACAAGAGATGAAAATGTTAGTTGAGCAATCTAAAATTACTTCTCAAGCTATTGGTAAAATCCATTACGGGATTACAGAAAATGAAAAAAACTCCTTGATGTTTAGAAGATCGATCTATATCGTTAAAGATCTAAAAGCAGGCGATATTTTAACAACTGAAAATATCCGTGCAATTCGCCCTGGACTTGGCTTACCTTGCAAATATTTTGATATTTTACTTGGTAAAAAAATTAACAAAGATTGCAAGAAAGGAACGGCGATGAATTGGGGGTTAATTTAATTATGAATAATCAAAAAAATAAATTTATTAATGGTGAAGCAAACTGTTGGTTCACCAGAAACAAAAGCGCTATGAAGTTAGATGATGAAAATACAGATATATCGCCTTATGAAGATTTTATTATAAAAAATCTTAGTCAATTTCATAATAATAAAATTAAGATTCTGGAAATTGGTTGTAGCAATGGAAAAAAACTAGCGAAACTTCGTCAGATATTTCCATATTCAGATTTATATGGAATTGATCCATCAAAAAATGCTATCAAAGATGGTAAGAATTTTTTTAAAAATAATAAACAAATTTTTCTCGAAACTGGAACATCTGACGAACTAAATTTTAGCAATTGTTATTTTGATATTGTTATATTTGGTTTTTGCTTGTACTTAGTTGATAGAGATCTTCTTTTTAAGTCAATTTCAGAAGCGGATAGAGTGCTAAAAAACAAAGGTTTTTTGATTATAACAGATTTTGATTATAATGGATTTAAAAAAAATAGTTATCATCATCTAAATGGAATTTTTAGCTATAAACAAGACTATTCAAAAATTTTTGAACACTCGGGATTATATCACACCGTTTCTAAAATTAGTTACTCACATATTTCATCATTTTTCAATGAATTAAAAGAGGAAAGAATATCTTCAACTCTGCTTTTTAAAGAAATTTCTGATTAAAATGACTTCAAAATTAGCAATTGGTTCTGTTCAATTTGGTTTAGATTACGGTATTTCAAACAAAGAAGGAATAACATCTTTTCAAGAAGTTAAAAAAATTTTAGATATCGCCTTAGAAGAAAATATCGATCTTATTGACACAGCCAGTTCGTATGATAAAAGTGAGCTAGTTTTAGGTGAAACTAAATTATCAAATAAATTTAAAATTGTCACTAAAATCAGAGACCTTGGAAATGAAAACAAACAAGATATTTCTAAAATTATTCAAGAAGAATTTAAAAGATCTTTAAAATTTTTAAAAACCAAAAAAATTTATGGTTTACTCCTTCACAATGCAAACAATCTCTCCAGTGAATGTGCCGATAATATCTGGCATGAATTTAAAAAATTAAAAAAAATTGGATTGGTTGATAAAATTGGCGTATCGGTATATAATACAAAACAGATTGATTTTATAATTAAAAATTTTGAAATCGATCTAGTTCAACTCCCTTTAAGCATTTATGACCAATCGCTCTTCCTTAATGGATACAT
This sequence comes from Alphaproteobacteria bacterium, assembly GCA_046081665.1. Classification (GTDB taxonomy): domain Bacteria; phylum Pseudomonadota; class Alphaproteobacteria; order Rickettsiales; family UBA1997; genus CAILUF01. Next base: position 2,956 of record JBJTWJ010000091.1, read on the forward strand.
AAAAAAACTTAAAGACTTAAGAATTGAAATTCATGCCAGATCAATATTTCTTCAGGGTCTAATTCTTCAAAATTATGATTCTTTAAAAGATTTTTTTTTACCAATCAAGAAGCACCATCAACAGTTTTTGGATTCAATAAAAAACATCAAAGCTAAACCACTTGATGCTTGTTTAGGTTTTATAAAAAAAACAGAGATTGACTATGCGGTTGTTGGAGTAAACAATTCTAATCAATTTAACGAAATTATAAAGTCATTTAATTTTGATTTGCCAAATATTGATTTGACAAAATTTGCTTTAGATAATCCATTATATACTAACCCAACTAATTGGAAAATTAACAAATGATACTAGCGATTCTTCAAGCAAGGACCTCATCCAATAGATTACCAAACAAAGTATTATTAGATATTTGCGGAAAACCAATGATTGAATGGCAAATTCAAAGAGTTAAATTATCAAAAAAAATAAATCAAATTGTACTTGCAACAAGTAATTTAAAGGAAGATAGAATTTTGACAAAAATTGCAAAGAGAAATAATATTGATTCTTTTTGTGGAGATTTAAATGATGTTTTAAAAAGATTTTACGATTGCTCACTAAGATATAATTCTGATCACATAGTTAGAATTACTGGGGATTGTCCACTAATTGATCCAAATATAATTGACAAAACAATTTCTTTTCATTTAGAAAATAATTTTGACTACACCAGCAATTCTTTAGAACCAACTTTTCCAGACGGCTTTGATACAGAAATTTTTAAATCTAGTCTTTTAAAAATTGCCAACAAAAATGCAAAACTAAAATTCCAAAGAGAACATATAACTCAATATTTTATAAAAAATTCTAACATCTTCAAGTTAGGTTCATTTAAAAATAATATAGATTATAATAAAATTAGATTGACTGTTGATGAAATTCAAGATTACGAGTTAGTTAAAATAATTTTTGAAAAATTATTAAATATTAAAAAAAATTTTTTATTTGAAGATATTTTAGAGTTATTTAAAAATGAGCCTCATCTTTTGAAAATTAACTCTAAGTTTATTAGAAATGAAGGCTTAATTAAATCAATCATAGAGGAAAATTATGAGTAATAGATATGAAAAATCACAAGCTCTTCTCAAGAGGGCCCAAAAAACCATTCCCCTTGGAACTCAAACATTTAGCAAAAGTAAAACTCAATATCCTTTTGGTGTGTCACCCTATTATGTAACTAATGGCAAAGGAAGTAAAATATGGGATGTAGATGGTAACCAATATACTGATTATGTTAATAGTCTTGCAGCTGTTACCTTGGGATATTGCGATGATGAAATAAACAAAGCCATTATCAATCAGCTTAATAATGGAATCATCTTTTCATTACCAACTGAATTAGAAGCTAGCCTTGCAGAAAAATTGTGCGAAATAATTCCTTGTGCTGAAATGGTTAGATTCGGAAAAAATGGATCAGATGCCACATCTGGAGCAATAAGAGCTTCGAGAGCATATAACAAAAAAGACCATATTGCCGTATGTGGATATCACGGCTGGCAAGATTGGTATATTGGCTCAACCCAACGAAATTTGGGCGTACCTAAATCAACTCAAGACTTAACCCATTCTTTTAAATTTAATGATATAGAAAGTTTAAATGATATTTTTTAAAATCCTTAAAAATTAAAAAACTCCATGATGGATGACCAGTAATTTCTATTAAATTATCGCAATTAAATTTTTTGATAATATTGTTTGTTTGATCAAGAATTTTCTGACCTTGTTTAGCTAGATATTCACAAACATTGTGTTTTTGATATTTTTCAATACAAGCAATTGAAGATACTATTGATAAAGTTTCTCCACCAAATGTAAAAGAAAAAAATACTTCTTCAAAAATTTTCATAATATCGGCTTTTCCAACAACAGCTGATAACGGCATACCGTTTGAAATTCCTTTGCCAAATGTTGCTAAATCTGGCGTTACGCCAAAAACTTTTTGTGCTCCAGATAAATCAAATCTAAATCCGGTAATTGTTTCATCTAGAATAAATAGAGCGTTATTTTTTTTAC
>JBJTWJ010000092.1:0-12968 GCA_046081665.1 Alphaproteobacteria bacterium
TAAAAATCTCTAAAAAGCCTCAGCTGTATAGATATACAGCTTCATTTTTTAAAGATTTTTATCTCAAAAATATTTTGTTATAATTTTATTTAAAGATGGGATTTGGTATTAAAATACATAGATCAAGATATTGTAAATCAAGCAAATTCAGGGTTCTTTAGTCTTTTAATATTTATGCCTCACCAAGTTCTTGGGCTGACAGCCGAATGGCTCCCTATGTGCTTTACAAAAAAATTAATTTTTTTTGTGATAGCTTTGTTCGATTTGTTTCAAGAAATCTTGAGTAGAGGGCAGGTCGGCAGGTAGTAAAAAATCGCTATTGCAATATTGGCATTTTTTGGGAGTTGAGCTCCTGAAACGAAAGGACGGAAAGATTAAACCAGTAAAGCAAAACAACAGCCATTTAAAACCAGAGCCAGATTTTTTTTGATCTTTGCCGTAAGTAATGCCTTTGCAATCAGCACAAATAAATTTGTTAGTCATTGTTAAAATTATTGGTGATTGGATAGCGTCGATCTTTATCAAAAGACATTTTTGATAATCTCACACCAATAACGCTTTGGGCGCGCTTATATTCGCTATTTTTAAAAAGTTGGGAAATTTTTTTAACTAAATTTTCATCAAAACCATCTTTAACAATTTCGCTAATTGATTTTTCTTCCTCAATTAAAGCAAATAAAATTTGATCAAGAATTTGATAATCGGGCAGTGAATCACTGTCTTTTTGATTGAAACGCAGTTCAGCACTAGGGGCTTTGCTGATAATATTTTGAGGGATTAAATTAGTTTTTTTGAAATCAGAAATTTGACAAAAATTATTATTTCGCCAATTAACAATTTGATAAATTTGAGTTTTGTATAAATCTTTGATGGGGTTGAAAGCGCCATTCATATCGCCGTAAATTGTCGCATATCCGCAAGCTAATTCAGATTTATTGCCCGTGGAAATTAGCAGGGCATTTGTTGAATTAGAAATGCTCATCAAAATTGTCCCACGCAGGCGTGATTGCAAATTTTCTTGAGCAAGGCTATTAAGTTTTTCGCCTTGTTTTTCAAGGTTTGAGAGCATATTTTGAAAAATCTCTTCAATTTCGATAGTCTTTAATTCTAAGCCAAGATTATTAGCGCATTGCAGGGCATCGCTAAATGATTGTGGTTGGTTAAACTTAGTTGGTAATGCATAAAGCTTAACATGTTTTGCGGTAATTGCATCAACTGCAATCATTGCTACTAATGCAGAATCAATCCCGCCCGACATCCCTAGCAAAACATCTGAAAATTTATTTTTTTCAAGATATTCTCTAAGCCCTAAAACCATTGCGCTGTAAATTTGGGCAAGATTATCGTTAGTAAAATTTGACAACTTCGCATTATTTTTTTCAATAATTTTAAGCTGGGAATTTTTGTATAATTCGATAATTGAAAAATCTGTTGAGAAATTATCAAGTTGCAATTCAACCTCGCCATTTTTATTTATAACAAAAGACGATCCGTCAAAAACCAATGAATCTTGACCACCAACTTGGTTGACATAAATTAGCGATTTGTTAAGAGTCTTAGCCAGCTCGCTAGCTTTATCAAGACGCAGTTGCTGTTTATTAACTTCAAAAGGTGAAGAATTAATGATAATTAAATTATCAAAAATTTGTTCTTTTAACAAAAGCCAATTGCGTTGATCCCAAAAATCTTCGCAAATTAAAATCGCTAATGTTTGACCATTAAACTCAACATAACTAAGCGTTGAACCGGCTTCAAAATAGCGTTTTTCATCAAACACTGCATAGTTGGGCAGAGTTTTTTTATTGATGATTTTTTTAACTTTGCCTTGTGCAATTAACAACGCCGAGTTACGAATCACTGTTTTATTTTTAATAACATCGCTAATTGGTGAACCAACAAGAATAGTTATTTTTAATTGTTTACTAAATTCTACAATAGACATTATTGCTTGTTCACAGCTTTCAACAAAAGATTTTTTTTTCCATAAATCATCGCAAGGATAACCACAAATTGTTAACTCGGGGAAAACTATTAAATCACAATTTTTGGCTTGGGCAATTTGACATTGTTCAATAATTTTGTTATAATTGCCAGCAATATCGCCAACTGAAGTGTTAATCTGCGCTAAATAAATCAATAAATCACTACTCATAAATGCTTAATTTAAAACCACTGATTCCTTAGGCTGTTGAGCTAAAAGAAATTGGGTTTCATAAAATTGGTTGATAACTTGTAAAATTTCTTGAGCAGTTTTTTTGCCCTGAGTTTCATCACTTACATTGCTCTCAAAATTGCCCATCACGTTGATTTTAGCGCGATATTGAGCAGATGAACTAAGGCCATTACTATACCAGCCAAGATGTTTTTTTGCCAAGGCAATTCCCGTTGCAAAGCCATAATGATCCAACATTTCATTGAAATGTTTAATAACAATTTGCAATTGTTGTTCAAGAGAAGGAGTTGGAGTTGGTTGCTTATTTTCAAGTTGCTCGTTGATTTGATTAATTAGCCAAGGCTTGCCGTAGCAGGCTCTGCCAATCATTATTCCATCTGCTTGCGATTGCTCTAAAGCAATTTTAGCATCATTAAAATTTTTAATATCGCCATTGGCAATGACCGGGATTTTAACGGCTTGTTTAGTTTTAGCAATCATCTGCCAATCGGCATTGCCGTTATACATTTGACAGCGCGTGCGCCCATGAATGGTCAGCATTTTAATGCCGACATCTTCGGCTTTTTTTGCCAAACTTGGGGCATTCAAATTTTCTTTATTCCAACCCAAACGCGTTTTCATAGTTACTGGAATTTTTACCGCCTTGACCACGGCTTGCATAATTTTGGTGGCCAACTCTTCATCTTTCATCAAAGCGCTTCCCGCAAAAGAATTAACAACTTTTTTTACCGGACAGCCAAAATTTATATCGATTATATCCGCTCCTAAATCTTCATTGAGTTTAGCTGCTTCAGCCATAGTTTCGGGATCGCAACCTGCCAATTGCACTGACATTGGAAATTGCAATTGATCTTTTTGGCATTTTTTTAGCGATTCTTTAGTTTGCAAAATCATCGCTTTTGAAGCGATCATTTCCGAAATTACCAAGGGCGAGCCAAAACTTTTGACTAATTTACGAAAAGGTAGATCAGTAACACCCGACATCGGAGCTAAAATAGCTTTGCCTTCAAGTTTAATTTTGTCAACTGTAATCATAAATGGTGTAATTAATTACTATCGGAAAAATTAATTTTTTTGCCGATATAATCATAGCTAAAGCCATGTTTTTCAAGATCATTTGCCTTAAAAATATTTCTTAAATCAAGGATTTTTCGACAGCTCGTGAGGTTTTTAATTTTTTCAAAATCAAGCTTGAGATATTCTTGCCATTCGGTAGCAATTATTATTAAATCACAATCTTTAACTATTTCTAATGGATCTTGATTAAAACTAATATTTTTAAAATCTTTTAACTCTTTTTGTGAATTGTTAATGGCTTGATAATCATGAGCAAAAATTATGGCATTTTCTTTCAACAATTCTTTAGCAATTAAAATTGCTGGACTGTAGCGAATATCGTCAGTATTGGCTTTAAAGGCTAAGCCAAGCAGAGCAATTTTTTTATTTTTTAAATCATTGCCTAAATTTCTTTTGATTTTTTTAACCATTAAAGCAATACGATTTTTGTTTGATTCGACAACCGTTTCAACGATTGGCAATTTTGAATTATTGTGATTGGCGATATTGATTAAAGCTAGAATGTCTTTGGGAAAGCACGATCCACCAAATCCAGGGCCAACATTTAAAAATTTCTCACCAATTCTGCTATCTTGACCCATCGCCGTTGACAGCTGAGAAATATTAGCACCAAGACCCTCGCATAAATTTGCCATTTCGTTAATAAAGGCAATTTTAGTTGCCAAAAAAGAATTCGAAGCATATTTGATCAACTCAGCAGTGATCACATCTGTTGAAAAAATTTTTGAGGCTGGAAAAAAATTATAAATTTCGCTAAGAATTTTTTTCGATTGTAAATCATCGCAACCAATAACAATTCGATCAGGGTTCATGAAGTCATCAAGAGCACAACCCTCACGTAAAAATTCAGGATTTGAAGCAACCAAAAATTCTAAATCTGGTCTAATTTTTTTAAGCAAGGCTTTAATTTTTTCGCCAGTTTTAGCAGGAACAGTTGATTTGGTGACAATTAATTTTGACTCTGAACTGAATTTAGCAATTTCTTCGCAGGCTTGTAAAACATAGCTTAAATCAGCACTGCCATCTTCATCTTGGGGAGTGCCAACGGCAATAAAAATTGCCTTGGCATCTTTAATTCCTAAAGCTAAATCAGTAGTAAATGAAATTTTTTTTTGAAGAACAACCTCTTGCAAAACTTCCTTAAGCCCTGGTTCGTAAATAGGAATTTCATTATTTTGTAACTTAGAAATTTTATCGGCAATTTTATCAATGCCAATTACTTGATGACCAATTTTTGCAAAGCACACCGCAGAAACTAAACCAACATAACCAGTACCAATTACAGCAATTTTCATAATTTAAGGGATAAAATAATTTTTTATTTAAAAATAAGTTAAAGTTATTTTTAATATCTTATAAGACTTTTTTAAAATATTCAATAGTCCTTGTTAAACCTAACTCTAGATCAATTTTTGGGGCAAATTTAATTAAAGATCTGGCTTTGTCAATATTGGGTTTCCTTTGCAAAGGATCATTGATTGGTAAGTCTTGATAAATTATTTTTGATTTGGAATTGGTTAGTTTAATAACTTTTTGAGCCAATTCAAATATTTTAAATTCGACAGGATTGCCGAGATTAACTGGTCCAAAATCACTGCCTTGAAAATTCATAAAATTAATTATGCCATCAATTAAATCGTCAACATAGCAAAATGATCTGGTTTGTAAACCTTCACCATACATTGTGATATCTTGATTACGAAGGGCTTGGACAATAAAATTTGAAACAACTCGTCCATCATTGATCGACATTCTTGGGCCATAAGTGTTAAAAATTCTCACAATTCTTATATCCACACCAAATTGGCGATGATAATCAGCGAATAAAGTTTCGGCAACTCTTTTACCCTCGTCATAACATGATCTTGGGCCAATGGCATTAACATTGCCAAAATAATCTTCAACTTGCGGATGAACTAAAGGATCACCGTAAACTTCCGAAGTTGAAGCTTGAATAACCTTGGCTTTAACATTTCTTGCTAACTCTAAAACATTTATTGCTCCCATTACACAAGTTTTAACAGTGTGCACTGGATTGTGTTGGTAATGAACAGGAGATGCGGGGCAAGCAAAATTATAAATTTCGTCAACTTCAATATGAATTGGCTGAGTAATATCATGGCGAATAGCTTCAAAATTGGGATTATTAAGCAAGTGTTGAATATTTTTTTTACTTCCCGAAAAATAATTATCCAAAGCAATAACCTCATGACCTTGTTCTAAAAGCCGATCACACAAAAAAGAACCCAAAAAACCTGCTCCACCTGTTACTAAAATTTTCTTCATATTTTAATTATTTTTTAAAAATTCCTTAATTTCTCCAATTGAAAACTCTTGAAGATTACCGCGAAAACGCATAACCACATTGCCTTTTTTGTCAACAATCCAAGTCTCCGGAATAGCTTGAATATCAGCTAGCTTAGTGAAAAGTCCGCTAGTATCAGTTGCAACTTTTAAAAACGGATTACCATTTTCATCAAGATATTGTCTAGCACTTTCTTCACCATCACGCCATGCAATGCCATACATATCGATAATTTGCTCTTCCTTAAGTTTCAATAAAACTTCATGCTCAGCATGACATGTTGTGCACCATGACGCAAAGAAATTAATCAATGAATATTTGCCTTCCAAGTCTTTTTTGCTAAGAGTTTTATCATTGGCATAAATGTCATTAAACGAAAACTCAGGAAGAGTAATTCTAACTCGAAAAAAAGCTACATCAGTTTGACCTTCAGCAAGAGAAGGAGCTTCTTGAGGAGTATTTTTTGATATTTTGAAAGTTGCAATTAGAGTTGCAACTAGTAAAATGATAAAAACTAAAGCGTAAATAAATTTTTTCATATTAAAATATTTTTAAATTAAACAATGGATAAAAAATTTTCATTCAAATTAACAGCAAAAGAAAATAAATCAAGAAGAGGAATTTTAAAAACTTTTCACGGCGAAATAAATACCCCTGCTTTTATGGCAGTTGGAACTGCAGGAACAGTTAAGGCAATGACCAATTCAGATATTGAAAAAACTGGCACAGAAATTATTTTAGGCAATACTTATCACCTAATGCTTCGCCCCACCGACGAATTAATTGCAAAAATGAAAGGTTTGCACAATTTTATGAATTGGCAAAAGCCCATTCTTACTGACTCAGGAGGATTTCAAGTGATGTCTTTAGCAAAAATTAATAAAGTTACAGATCAGGGTGTGGAATTTTCTTCGCATATTGATGGTAAAAAATATTTGTTAACTCCTGAAAAATCAATCGCTATTCAACATAACTTGGGAAGCGATATTACCATGATTTTTGATGAATGCGTGCAATATCCAGCAACTTATGAACAGGCTCAAAAGGCTATGAATCGATCAATTGAGTGGGCAAAAAGAAGTAAGGAAGCTTTTATAAAACGCGATGGCTATGCCATGTTTGGAATAGTGCAAGGCTCAACTTATCGGGATTTGCGAGAAATTTCTGCCAAAAATTTAATTGCTATTGATTTTGATGGTTATGCTCTAGGAGGCTTGGCAGTAGGCGAGGGTCAAGAAGAGATGTTTAAAGTTTTAGATTACGCAGTTGACTTGTTACCAGTTGATAAACCTCGATATTTGATGGGAGTTGGCAAGCCAAGTGATATTGTGGGTGCTGTGATGCGTGGAATCGATATGTTTGATTGCGTAATTCCAACTAGATCAGGCAGAACCGGTCAAGCTTTTGTACGCAAAGGAGTGATCAATATTCGCAATGCCAAATATCGTGAAGATCCTCAAGCCCTAGACGATAAATGTCAGTGTTATACTTGTCAAAATCATAGTCGCTCATACTTACATCACTTAACTAAATCCAACGAAATATTAGCATCAATGCTACTAACGCAACACAACTTGCATTATTATCAGGATCTAATGAAAGATATTAGAAATGCTATAGAACAAAATAATTTTAGCGAATTTGCAGAATATTTCTTTAAAGCCAATAATCATCAAGAATTGCTCGAGAATTAAATTTTACAAAATTAAATTTCAATTTCTTATAGATCTTGCAAAACAATTTTTTAAGCTGTAAATTCTTAAGGGTTGGGCAAAGAAAGCTTTGTTTAAGCTTTACAACATCTATAACTAATCTTGCCCTTAGCATTTTGCTATAATGCCTAAATTTTAAAATTTAAACTAAGCTATGAATTTTATTAGCCAAGAAAAAATCCCAATTGCTCAAAAGCTTGAGCAACTTAACTGGATCTTAATTTCGCTGATTATTATTTTAGCATTTCTTGGTTTTTTAATGCTTTACTCGGCTGCCGGAGGCTCATTTCGCCCATGGCTGTTTCGTCAATTGGGATTCTTTTGTTTGTTTTTTCCGTTAATGCTAATCATTGCCATAACTGATATAAAATTATGGTTTAAAGCTTCTTACTTATTTTACATAGGGGCGTTAGGATTGGTTGTAATTGTTGATATTATGGGTCACAATGCTATGGGTGCAACACGCTGGTTTCGGCTTGGACCATTGACAATACAGCCCTCAGAAATCATGAAAGTTTGTACGGTTTTTGCATTGGCACGATATTTTTATAGCATTGAAGTTGAAAATATTGGCAAAATTCGTTATGTGATCCCACCACTTTTAATGGTTTTAATTCCGGCTTTTTTTATTTTTCATCAACCCGATCTTGGAACAGCGACAATTCTTGTAATTGTTGGAATTTCGGTATTATTTTTGGCTGGAGTTAGAATGTGGAAATTTGTAAGCGTTGGCGTTGTAGTTTTATTAGCAATTCCTTTAATGTGGAGTTTTGCTTTGCATGATTATCAAAAACAACGGGTTTTAACTTTTATCAATCCCAATAATGATCCACTTGGCAGTGGTTATAACATCATTCAATCAAAAATTGCCATTGGTTCAGGAGGACTGTTAGGGAAGGGCTTGTTGAATGGTACGCAAGGTCAATTAAATTTTTTACCCGAAAAACAAACTGACTTTATTTTTACGATGCTATCAGAAGAGCTGGGTTTTATAGGAAGTGTTTTTACGATAATGATCTATTGCGCAATAACCTTCATTTGTTCGAGCATTGCCGTTAAAACCAAACATCAATTTGGCAGGCTTTTGGTGTTAGGAATAGTCAGTATTTTTTTTACTCACATGTTCATAAACACTGCAATGGTTATGGGTTTAATTCCGGTAGTTGGAGCACCTCTGCCTTTTGTCTCATACGGCGGAACAATAATGGCATCAATGATGATTGGTTTTGGCTTAGTTTTAAATGTTGATATTAATCGTAATATTGATTTGAAACCTTAAACAAATTTTAAATAAAAATTATGAGCAATAATGAAAAAAATAAATCGCAAAAAATAAATGCTCTTCCACTACGAGATATTGTTATATTCCCAAAAATGACGACCACAATTTTAATTGGTCGAGAAAAATCAATTCAATCAATTGAAGAAGCGAGAAGAGCTGGTTCGCCAATCTTTGCTATTACCCAAATTAATCCCGATACTGATGAATTCGAAGAAAAAAATCTTTATCCAACCGGAACAATTTGCAACATCATCGAGGCAATTCGAACCTCTGATGGTACGCTCAAGGCAATTTTGCAAGGGTCAAGTCGAGCATTTTTGAAAAAAGTTTTACCGCCAGAAAAATCATTCATGTGTGAAATTGAAGCGGTAAGTGAGCAAAAAATTAGCACTGAAAATAATGAGATTCTTGGTTTAATTAAAGCTTGCCTAGAAAATTTTGCGAAATATTCACAATTCAACAAAAGAATAACCCCTGAAGTTCTTACCGCAATAACTAAGCTTAGCTTACCTAGCGAGATAGCATACACCATTGCCAGCTTTACAACAGGAACTGTTAAAAATAAACAACAAATATTAAATGAAAATAAAATTGACAAGAAATTTTATAAGTTGTTAGAAATTATTAAAGCAGAAATTGAAATTGGCGAAGCTGAGGAAAGAATCAACAAATCAATCCAAGAAAAATTCAGCAAACATCAAAAAGAAATTTATCTTAATGAACAACTTAAAAAAATTAAGAAAGAGCTTGGTCAGGATGAAGAAAATGAAATCAAGGAATTAAAAGAAAAAATCCAAAAATTACAATTACCCAAAGAAGTTGCAAAGAAATGTAGCACAGAATTAGCTAAGCTAGAAAAAATGAATCCTTATTCATCAGAATCTGGAGTTGTTAGAAATTACCTAGACTGGATTATTTCCCTGCCATGGATAAAAACCACCAAACTAATTAACAATCTTGAAAAAGCTAAAACCGTTCTCGATAAACATCACTATGGTTTAGAAAAAGTTAAAGAAAGAATTTTGGAATTTATTGCTGTGCAGATGAAAACTAAAGATTCTAAAGGGCCAATTTTATGCTTGGTGGGAGCTCCAGGGGTTGGCAAAACATCATTGGCCAAATCAATTGCTGAAAGCTTAAATCGTAAATATGTAAAAGTTTCATTAGGAGGAGTTCGTGATGAATCAGAAATTCGTGGACATCGTAGAACCTACATTGGAGCAATGCCAGGGCGAATAATTCAATCAATTCGTAAAGCTGAAACAATCAACCCTCTTATGCTCTTAGATGAAATTGACAAGATGTCTCATGACTTTAGAGGCGATCCTGCTTCAGCGTTGCTTGAAGTTCTAGATCCCGAACAAAATTCAAATTTCTCAGATCATTATTTAGAAGTAGATTACGATCTGTCCAAGGTGATGTTTATTGCCACAGCAAATAGCATAAACACTATTCCCATTCCACTTCGTGATCGCATGGAAATTATAAAATTATCAGGCTATACTGAAAATGAAAAATTGCATATTGCCAAGGAACATTTGCTTAACAGACAGATAAAAGATAACGGCCTCAAACCTAAAGAACTTGCAATTTCAAATGATGCAATTTTAACTTTAATAAGAAAATATACTCATGAAGCAGGGGTTAGAAATTTAAACCGCGAGATTGCTAATCTAGCAAGAAAAACCGCTAAAATTTTGGTTACTAACGAAGCTCAAAATGTTCATATCACAACTCAAAATTTAAGAAAATATGCTGGAGTTGAAAAGAAAAATTATGGCATTGCTCACAAGGAGGATATGATTGGCGTTACTACAGGATTAGCTTACACTGAATATGGTGGCGATTTGCTTGATATAGAAGTATTAAAATTCCTTGGAACTGGGCAGGTTAAAACCACAGGCAGTCTAGGCGATATTATGAAAGAGTCAGCATTAACAGCCTTGAGTTATGCACGAAGCATTGCTAAAAAATTAGGAGTTGAGGGTAAAGAGTTTAACAAATATGATTTTCATATTCACGTTCCCGAAGGTGCAACTCCAAAGGACGGACCTTCCGCAGGGGTAGCGTTATGCGTTTCACTAATTTCAACCTTGTGCAATAAAAAAGTCAAAAAAGATGTAGCTATGACAGGGGAAGTAACCTTAATTGGCAATGTCCTAGAAATTGGTGGATTAAAAGAAAAACTTCTCGCCGCACTTCGCGGAGAAATCAAAACAGTTTTGATTCCTAAAAACAATCTTAAAGATCTCGAAGAAATGCCAAAAGAGGTAATTAAGAATTTAGAAATTATTGCCATTGAAACTGTTCAACAAGCTCTCGAGGTCTGTTTAATTGGCTATAAAATAAATAAATAAAAAAAATCTATACATTGGTTGCCATTGGTCAAAGTAATCTTTACCTTACAAAAAATTTCAACATCTTAAAAATTTTAAAAACAAATAAATCTTGTAAAGAAAATAAATAAAAATTATAATTACTAAAAACTTATTTGTAAAAATTTGTCATGCAAAAACATCCTGATCACAAAAATATTATTCTAGCAACTGTCCTGTCATTCATTATCCTGCTTGCTTGGGGATGGTTTTATGAAAAACCAAGAATTGACAAAATCGAAGCTGAAAAAAACACTTCACAAGCTGTTAATAATCAATCAGCAAAAACTGATTCATCAAAAAAAAAATCTCAACCAAATTCCAATGATCAGGTTAATAAAATTGAAAATGATAAGGAATTTACCGGAAATACCGCAGAAAATATTATTTTTAAATCTCGCGAAGATATTATAAGCCAGAGTGTGGCCCAAAGGATTAAGATTAACACTAAAGCTCTTCATGGTTCAATATTGTTGAAAGGTGCTCGATTTGATGACATAACCTTAGTTGACTATTTTGAAAAAGTTCCTAAACCAAATCAAGAGAATAAAGAAGTGGTGTTGTTTTCACCAAGCGAAAGCAAAACTAGATATTTTGCAGATTTCGGATGGATCAGTAGCGATAAAAATATAGATCTACCAAACCCCAACACCTTATGGACCTCATCAAGCAAAGTCTTAACAGCTGATCAAGAAATTATCTTAACATGGAGAAATAAACAAAATATCGATTTCATTATTAAAATCGCTATTGACGATAATTACATGTTCAGCATAAAACAAATTGTTAAAAATAACAGCAAGAACACCATTACTCTAGCAAGCTATGGAAGGGTAAATCGTATTTTAAACAATATCGCTCAATCAAACTATATCCTTCATGAAGGAGCAATTGGCTCGGTTCAAGGAATTTTACATGAAAAAAAATATGAAGATTTAATTGAAGAAAAAAATTTAAGTTTAAGCAACACTAATCTCGCTGGAAGTTGGTTAGGAATTACAGACAAATACTGGCTTGGGGCAATTATTCCTGATAAAAATTTAGATTTTAACGCTAAATTTTCTTATGAAAACAAAGCAAAAAATAATTTTTTCTCCGTTGATTTTATTGGCGATGAAGTAGAAATTAAAGAGAAAGATGAACTTAAACTAGAGCACAATCTTTTTGCTGGTGCTAAGAAGGTCAGGCTTTTAGACGATTATTCCCATAAGTTTAATCTCAATTTATTTGATCGCTCAATCGATTTTGGTTGGTTTTATTTTTTAACAAAACCATTCTTTTTTATTATTGATTTTTTTAATAAATTTTTTGGAAATTTCGGTCTGGCAATTATCTGCATGACAATTTTAATTAAACTTGCCTTGTTTCCAATGGCCAATAAATCCTATGAAGCAATTGCCAAAATGAAAACTCTTCAACCCAAAATTGATGCTCTTCGCCAAAGGTTTAAAGATGATAAAATTGCTATTAATCGCGAAATGATGGAATTATACAAGCGCGAAAAAATCAATCCTGCTTCAGGCTGTTTACCTGTGCTTATTCAAATTCCGGTATTTTTTGCATTATATAAAGTGTTATTTGTTACTTTGGATATGCGTCATGCCCAGTTTTATGGCTGGATTAAAGATCTTTCAGCGCCTGACCCAACTTCAATTTTTAATTTATTTGGGCTATTGCCTTTTCAAGTAAGTCAATCATTTACGATTGGGATTTGGCCAATCCTCATGGGCGTTACCATGGTTATTCAGCATCGCTTAAGCCCTCCTTCAAACGATCCTACGCAAGCAAAAATCTTACGCTTTATGCCATATGTTCTTACCTTTGTTTTAGCCTCATTTCCAGCAGGATTAGTTATTTATTGGACTTGGAGTAACTTGCTATCTATTGTTCAGCAGATTTACATCAATAAAAAATTGAAGAGCAAATAATACCAAATCCCATCTTTAAATAAAATTATAACAAAATATTTTTGAGATAAAAATCTTTAAAAAATGAAGCTGTATATCTATACAGCTGAGGCTTTTTGAAGATTTTTAGCCAAAAA
>JBJTWJ010000093.1:0-2938 GCA_046081665.1 Alphaproteobacteria bacterium
GCAGGTTAACATAATTAGTTAATTTTTATTTTTTTGATTATAAAATTATTTAAAAATTAAAAAATTTAGCAATTCAACAATTTCTTTTAATGAATTTTATTCCTGTCAACACTCCTTTATTTGAAGGTAACGAAAAAAAAATATCTCAATGAATGCATTGACACAGGCTGGATTTCATCTGAAGGAAATTTTGTTAAAAAATTTGAGGAAGACTTCGCCAAATATTCTCAACAGCAATATGGAATTGCAGTTGCCAATGGCTCTGTGGCAATAGATGTAGCAGTTAGAGCAATGAAAGAGCATTATGAATGGCAAGATGGTGATGAAGTAATTATGCCAACATTCACCATTATTTCCTGTGCACAATCATTAAGTTATAACAAACTTAAACCTGTGTTTATTGATTGTGATCCCCTCACCTTTAATATCGATATAAATTTAATTGAACAAGCAATTACCAAGAAAACTAAAGCACTAATGGTTGTTCATATCTATGGTTTGCCAAGCGATATGGAGCCAATAATTAGTTTAGCCAAAAAATATAACTTAAAAATAATTGAAGATAGCGCTGAGGTTCACGGCCAGGAATATCAATTTTCAAAAACCAATCTAATTAAAAAATGCGGAAGCTTTGGCGAAATAGCTACCTTTTCATTTTACGCCAATAAACATATTACTTGCGGTGAAGGAGGAATGATTATTACTTCAAATATTCAGCTCGCTGAAAAATGTAAGTATTTACGCAATTTATGCTTCTCTGCAGATCGCTTTGTTCATAATGAATTAGGCTGGAATTTTCGAATGTCTAATTTGCAAGGAGCAGTTGGCCTAGCACAGTTTGAGCAACTTGATAAATTTATTGCTAAAAAGAAAGCCATCGGCAAATTATATCAAGAATTATTAAAAAACATCCCTGCTCTTTTACCAATTGAATCAACTAGCTATGCTCAAAATCATTATTGGGTTTTTAGTATTGTTTTAAATGATGATGTTAAATTTGATGCTAAACAGGCTATGAAAAAATTGCATGATGATGGCATTGGCACTCGTCCATTCTTTTATCCAATGCATCTTCAACCGGTTTTAAAAAATATGGGATTGGTTGATAATATTGAACGCAAAATTTCTGAAAAAATTTATCAACGCGGTTTTTATATTCCAACAGGTCTTGGTATAACTCAAGAACAACAAATAATTGTTGCTAAAAAAGTTGAGGAATTGTTTAAATAAATTAACTTTTAATATGAATGTTTTTAATGATTATTCTCGCTATTATGACCTACTCTATCAAGATAAAGACTATCAAGCTGAGACTAAATACATAATTGAATTAATAAAAAAATATCAACCAAATGCTCAAGAAATTCTTGAACTTGGCTGTGGCACCGGTAAGCACGCCAATATTTTAGCACAAAATAATTTTAAAGTTCATGGCATCGATTTAAGCTCTAAAATGCTTGAAATAGCAAAACAACAAACTAATCCCAATGTTACATTTGCTTTAGGTGATGTTAGAAATTATCGAATTAATAAAAAATTTGATTGCGCAATTTCCTTATTTCATGTTGCTAGCTATCAAAACAGCAATGATGATCTTGATAATTTTTTTTCAACCGCTTATGAACATTTAAAACCACTTGGAATTTTTATTTTTGATGCGTGGTATGGTCCTTGTGTCTTGACTCAGCTTCCTGAATCACGCACAAAAAATCTTGAAAATGATCAACTTAAAATCATCAGAAATGCTAAAAGTGAGGTTGACTTTAACAACAATATTGTCAAAGTTAATTATGAGGTTGATATTCATGATAAAATCAGCAATACCCAACATCAATTAACGGAAACTCACAATATGCGTTATTTGTTTTTAACTGAAGTTAAAATGTTTGCTAAAAATCACCATTTTGAAGTTATCGATTATCATCAATTTTTATCGCAACACCCTGCAAGTAAAGACAGCTGGGGCGTTTGTTTTATTCTTAAAAAAATTTAATTATGCGTGTAGGAATTTGGTTAGGCGAAATTATTAAAGAGGATATTGGCGGTGCGGCAACCTTTCAAAGTAATCTTTTGCATGAAATGATTAATAATAAATATAATCATCAATTTTACTTTATTATTGACTATGATGGCAATCATAAAAAATTAATTAAAACCTATGATGATTCGTTAAATATTATTAATTTAAAAAAAACTCAAAATAATTCTAAAGTTAATTTTTTTAACAAAAAACTACAAAACAAAATAAATTTATTAAACGATGAATTACAAAAAAATAAGATTGATTTTTGTTGGATTGCTTGTCCTAGCTATGTTGATATAAATTGCCCATATGCCTTTACTGTTTGGGATTTAGCTCATCGCTTACATACTTATTTTCCCGAGGTTAGTTTGAGTGGTTGGAAATTTGATGATCGCGAACAATTTTATCAAAGAATGATTAACAAATCTTCTTATGTAATTATTGGCAATAAAGAAGGGGCAAAGCAAGTTAATCAATTTTATAATTATCCGATTGAAAGAATCAAAACTATTGCTATGCCAACTCCAAACTATGTTTACGAATTAAAAAGTGAAGATAGTTTCATTGAAAAAAATAATTTAATTGCTAAGCAATATTTATTTTATCCAGCGCAATTTTGGCCTCACAAAAACCACATCGCAATTCTCAATGCCTTTAAGATTCTTTTACAAAAAAACGAAAGTTTTAAAAATTTTAAAATTGTTTTTACCGTCTCCAATAAAGGAAATGAAGAACATATCAAAGAAAAAACTCATGAATATGGCTTAGAAAAATTCGTTAAGTTTTTAGGTTTTGTTAAGAAAGAACAAGTTATTAGCCTTTATCAAAATGCTTTTGCTTTAGTTTATCCCTCAATGTTTGGTCCTGATAATATCCATCCCCTTGAAGCAATGGCATTGAATTGCCCAGTAATCT
>JBJTWJ010000094.1:0-14128 GCA_046081665.1 Alphaproteobacteria bacterium
CCTCTGAGTCAACAAATTTTAGCCAGAAATAAAACCAGCTCTGCCCAACATATCGCCATTATAAACCCTCGGTCAATACAAGAACCAGTTATGTCTTTAAATAGCCATGAAAATTATCGAACTTTAAGCATTGCTCAAGGCTCTGTAAACCAATCATTTTCAACTGCTATAGATGATACATTATCTATCAATAAGTTAAAAATAATTAATCCATCATATTTGCAAACTGTCACATCAGATGTTTATTCAAAAATAAATATGGGCGAGGAATCGATTTATAGCTCAATTATTAAAAATTTTAAACAAGCCAATGTTAGTTTAAAAAATTACTTAAAAAAATCCTCAGATTAGCCATGATTTTGAAGGATTTCTTAATATGCTGAAAACATATTTAGATTCATTTATAGAATTCTTTGAACAAAACAAGACCTATAAAATTGATAGAAATCTTAACGATAATATTTCACAACTTTGCTTAATTTTATGCTTTGAAAAATTTTCTGCTAATGATGAAAATATTGATCTATTGTCTAATTTACAAAGCTCAATAAATCTTACATTAACGCAGATAGTTCAAAAAAAAGATAATTTTGATAGACAGCCAGATTCAAGTCCTAGAATTTCGATTTATAAAAAAATTAAATTTCAATCCCCTGATACCTTAACGAAAAAACTTGCCTTACGAGACTAAAGATTTAACTCTAGATTATAAAATTTTGTTAATTTTTTATGCAATTAAAATTTGTTTTTAAAAAATCAAATACCGTGTTACCATAAATTTTTTGAGATAAAACTGAAAATTTATTATGATATAAATTTTCTAGATTGACTTGATTTTTTATTTGGCTTTCAACAACAATTAACTGTTGTTTTTGAAAATATAATTTTTTTTGCAATTCATCAAAAATTGCTTGATAATTGAAACTGTATGGAGGATCTATAAATACTAAATCAAATATCTCATTGCATAATGGTAATTTGGTTATATCAGCTAGAATAAATTTACAACTGTTGCTAATCTTTAACTTTTCAGAATTTTTCTTAGCAATTGTTAAATGTTCATTATTGTTATCTATTGCTGTTAAAAATTTTGCTCCTCGCGATAGGGCTTCAAAACCAACAGCTCCAGTTCCGCAACACAAATCCAAAACCTTGGCATCAACTAAGTTAAAATTAATGTCATTTAAAAAACTGCCATTGGTTAAAACATTAAACAGAGCTTGACGATTTCTGTCTGTCGTAGGGTGCAAATCCTTGTATTTTGAGCTATCTAATAGGGTTTGATGACGAAGCTTTCCAGCAATTATTCTCATTGATTTATCTAAAAATTATTTTTTAAAAATCGGGCAGGATCAGCATAATATACTCCTAACAACTTAACATTTTTGGAAAAAAATCCTAATTCTTCCAATGCTAAAGCTACTTTTTTTTGAGTTGGATGACCTTCAATACTAATAAAAAATTTTGCTTGATTAGAAACCCCTCCAGGGATATAACTTTCAAGCTTTACAATACTCACAGAATTTGTAGCAAAACCTCCTAATGATTTATATAATGATCCTGAAATGTTTCTAATTGTAAATAAAAGTGCAGTAATAGTTGGAGCAATTTTTGGATCAGTTTCATGAGATAATTTAGAGATAACAATAAAAATTGTTATGTTATCATTAGCACTATCTTGCATATTTTCTTTAATAACTTCTAGGTTATTAAGATCACTAGCGTATCTTGAGCAAATTGCACCTTTTGATTTATCATTTGAATTTGCTACAAACTGTGCAGATTTAGCAGTATTAGAGAATTCATGAACCTTAACTCCTAGAGATCTTAAATTATTTTGGCATTGAGCCAAAGCTTGAGGATGAGAATAAACTTCAACAATATCCTCTAAAACTGCACCTTTTATTCCAACCAAATTATGATTAATCGGAAAAAAATGTTCAGCAACTATTGAAACTTCGTATTTTTGCAATAAATCATGAATTTCGCTAACCCTTCCAGCATAAGAGTTCTCTAGAGGTATCATTGCATATTCAACTTCATTTCGAGCAACCGCTTCAAAAACTTCATAAAAAGTATCATAAGCTTTAGCTTGAAATTGAGGATAAAATTTTAAGCAAGCTAAATTTGAATTTGCTCCTTCGCAACCTTGGTAGGCAATAATTTGTGCTGTCATAAAAAATTAAAAAATAATTAAAAATGCAATTGACAAAGTTGTAAAACTTATTATACTTTTAATTAAATTTAATTTAATATTCTTAATATGCAAAAAAAATGGCACCAACAATCAAAAAAAAATTCTTGGCAAAAAGATTCTTGGCAAAATTTTCCAATTAAACAACAACCTGTTTATCAAGATCACAATCGACTCCAAGAAATTGAAACTCAACTTGCAACCTTCCCTTCTCTTGTTTCAATTGATGAAATCAACAACTTACGTATCGAATTAGGTAATGTTGCCAATAAACAAGCATTCCTTTTGCAAGCTGGAGATTGTGCAGAAAGCTTTATGGAATTTTCTCATTACAATCTGCAAAGCTATTTTCGAACCATCATGCAAATGACAATTGCTTTAATGTATGGTCTTAAAAAACCAATAGTCAAGGTTGGTCGAATTGCAGGTCAATATGCTAAACCACGTTCCTCAGCTGATGAAACCATCAATGGCCAAACTCTACCTGCTTATCGTGGAGATATTATTAATGCTATTGATTTTGAACAAAAAAATCGTCAAGCTGATCCTCAAAGACTTATCAATGCCTATTTTTATTCAAGTGCATCATTAAATTTTTTACGTTCACTTGCCTTGGGAGGTTACGGTAATCTTGAAAAAATTAACAAATGGAATGAAGAATTTATTGAGATTTTTGGCAACAAAAAAAATATTGCCAATGTCAACAATGAAATCAATAATTTTTTAAATTTTATGACTGCTTGTGGAATTGATTATAAATCTCTGCCTCAATTTACCACTGCCAGTTTTTATACCTCTCATGAAGCTTTATTGTTAAATTACGAAGAAGCGTTTGTTAAACAAGATTCACAAAATAATAAATTTTACGATACCAGTGCTCATATGCTATGGATTGGCGATCGTACTAGAAATCCAGATGAAGCTCATGTTGAATTTATGCGAGGAATTAACAATCCAATAGCCTTCAAGGTTGGACCAACGATTAGCGAAAATGATTTAGTTAAACTCCTTGATATTCTTAATCCAGAAAATATTGCTGGAAGAATTACACTTATTTCTAGAATGGGCAAAGATAATATTCATAAACTCCTTCCACCATTAATCAAAGCAGTTAAAAAAACTAGTCATCAAGTTATTTGGTCTTGCGATCCGATGCATGGCAATACCATCAAAACTTCTAACAATTATAAAACTAGAAAATTTAGTGATATTTTAGATGAGGTCAAAAGCTTCTTTTTAATTCATCAGGATCTTGATAGTTATGCAGGAGGAGTTCATTTTGAAATGACTGGGCAAGACGTTACCGAATGTCTTGGTGGAAACCAAGGAATTGAAGAACTTAACCTTTCTGATCGTTATCATACTCATTGCGATCCAAGGCTCAATAGTGTGCAAAGCATTGAAATGGCTTTTAGCATTGCTTATGAACTTAGTAAAGAATTAAAATAAAAAAACTTAAAAATAATAATGAATCATAAAAACCAACAAGATTTAACTGTTAATAAATCAAATAATAAAAATAATATTTTAAATAAAAAACACGGAATTATTGCCATCGTTGGCATGCCAAATGCAGGAAAATCAAGCTTATGCAACGCAATGCTTCAACAAAAAATCTCAATTGTTTCTCCAAAAGTTCAAACCACTAGAAATTCCATAAAAGCAATTATTACTCTGGATAATTATCAAATAATTGCTATTGATACTCCGGGAATTTTTATTCCCAGACAAGATAAAATATTAGAAAGAGTTATTGTTAAAACTGCATGGCAAGCCTTAAGAGAAGCCGATCATATTGCTTATGTAATCGATAGCGAAATAGGAGTGAATCTTGAAAATCAAAGAATCCTTGCCGATTTAAAAAAGGAAAATTTACCAATCACCATTATTATTAACAAAATCGATAAAATTAAAAAATCTAAAATTTTAACAATTATTGCCGATCTTGCCAATCTTGGCTTTATTGACATAATTCCCGTAAGTGCATTAACCAATGAAGGTGTTGAAAAATTAACCCAATTTTTAAAAGACAAATGTCTGCGTGATAATTGGCCATATCCTGAAGAAGAAATTACCGATGCCAGTATGCGTTTTATTGCTAGCGAAATTACTCGTGAAAAATTATTCCTCAATCTTAATCAGGAACTACCCTACAGCATCTCCGTAAAAACTGATAGCTTTGAGGTTTTAGACAATAAGCAACTCAAAATCAAACAAACTATTTTAGTTTTAAAAGAAAGTCAAAAATCTATTGTACTTGGCAAAAATGGGCAAATGATTAAAAAAATTGGTGAACAGGCAAGACATGACATTGCTCAAATTGCCAATACCAAAGTTCATCTTTTTTTATTCGTCAAAGTTGAAGAGAATTGGATGAATAAAACTGAAAATTTTGATAAATTTGAATTAAATAAACTTCCTCAAAATAAAAATTAAAATGTCGTCAACTATTGATAATCAAGAGATCCACAAATTTGAAAAAATGGCCGAAGAATGGTGGAATCCTCATGGCAAATTCAAGCCATTGCATAAATTTAATCCAATTCGTATTAACTTTATGAGAAGCAAAATATGTCAACATTTCAAACTTGACGAGAAATCATTGCAACCTTTTGCGAATTTACAAATCCTTGATATTGGCTGTGGAGGAGGACTAATCAGTGAACCTTTTTGCAATATGGGAGCAAATATTTGGGCAATTGATGCCTCACCAATAAATATTGAAATTGCCAAAACGCATGCTCAAAAAAATAATTTGAACATCAATTACATAGCTAGTAGCGCTGAAGAATTAGCTCAAGGACAACAAAAATTTGATGTGGTATTAGCCCTTGAAATCATTGAACATGTTAGTGATGTAGAGTTATTCATAAAATCTTGTTCGCAATTAGTAAAACCCAATGGCCTTCTGTTTATTGCTACGATTAATCGTACTGTTAAATCTTTAATTATGGCAAAAATAGGTGCTGAGTATATTCTGAGATGGTTACCAATTGGCACTCATCAATATAATAAATTTGTTAAACCTTCAGAAATTTTTTCAACAGCTAATAACCATAACTTAAAATTAATTGAGTTAACTGGCTTTTCCTATAATTTATTGAAAGATGATTTTTATCTTAGTCAAGATCTTGCCGTAAATTATTGCGCAATTCTTGAAAAGACACTTTAACCCAAATAGTCATTAGAATATTTCATGATTCCTAACTAATCCTTGATTTTATTCCAATTCCCATCTTTAAAAAAATTATTTGCCAATAGCTTTACGAGCTAAATTATCAGCAATTTCATTGTATTTATTGCCGTTGTGACCCTTCACCCATTGCCAAGTTATTTGATGTTTTTGACATTCAACGTCAAGCTCTTGCCACAAATCATTGTTTTTTACTGGTTTTTTATCAGCAGTTTTCCAACCATTTTTTTTCCATGAATTTATCCACTTGGTTATTCCATCCATAACATATTTGCTATCGGTATAAATTTTTACTGGCAATGTTTTTTTGACATGTTTTAAGGATTCTATAACAGCAGTTAATTCCATACGATTATTGGTTGTATCTTTACAAAAACCATTAATTTCTTTTTGATGATTTTTGAACAACAAGACAGCTCCCCAACCTCCTTTTCCTGGATTACCGGAACATGCTCCATCAGTATAAATTTCAATCTTATCTATTGATTCGTGGTTAGATTCTGGCATAAAATTAAGCTAATTTTTTTGAGGTTTTTACAGCACTCATGATGGCTTTGCGTAGTATTTTTTGTAAATTATTATTTTTATTTAAGATTTCTAATGCGCAAGCAGTAGTTCCCTTAGCGCTTGTAATCATTGCAATTAACTGAGCAATATCATCTGAATTATTTAATAATTGCGATGAGCCAGTTAATAATTTTTTTACTAACTTAATAGCAATGTTTTTTTCAATTTTTAATTCAACAGCAATTTCAATTAGTAAACTGGCAATTAATAAAATATAAGCAGGACCTGAACCAAACAATGCCGTATAAGCATGAAATCTTGACTCATCATCTAATGCCAAACAACTTGCAAAACTATTAAATATTTTTTCAAAAAAATCTTGCTCAATTGAACTAACTTTTGGACTACAAAAATAAGGAACAATACCGCTATTTTCTTTTACTAAAATATTAGGCATACAGCGAATTATCTTAATTTTTTTAGAAAAAATTTTTTGGAAGAATTTCAAATTTTTCCCAGCCATAATTGAAATAAAAATGGTATTGGGATTAGTTATTTTTGAAGCAAAAAGTTCATTTAAAACTTGTTGACTATCTTGGGGTTTAACGCAGACAAAAACAAGATCTGCCTGATATGATCCATGTAAAAAATTTAGTGAAGATTGATAATTTACATTGGCTAATAAGTTTTTTGTAGAAGGTTTAACAACTGTTATTTGATTTTCTTGAAAAATATTATTCTCTAACATTTTTTGCAATATTGCCCTACCCATGTTTCCACATCCTAAAAATAAAATATTTTTAAACATAATCTAACCTAAATTAATTTTTGAAAAATCACCAATTTTATTAAATAACAATCTAATTCTTGAAAGCAATAGCAGTCTATTTTCTCTAAGGTTTTTATCCTCGTCATTGACAATAACTTTTTCAAAAAAATTAGCTAATGGTAGTTCAAGAATTTTGGTTAATGCTAATGCTTTGTCAAATTCAGCTTTACCAACTAAATCATCAAATTCATTGAAAATTTGCTTGATACGGCGATTAAGAATTTTTTCATAATTTGATTTTAATGCCAGAATTGAAGGCTTGCCTTCATATTTGCAATTATTTTTTTTCTCCTCAATCTCAACGATATTTGCTGATCTTTTATAAAGTTCAATAATGTTTTTATTAGCAGGATTACTTACAAAATTATTCAAAAATTTAATTTTTTTTGTAAGGAATATTAAATCAACAAACCTACGAATTTCAATGTTACTAACATATTCATCAACCACAACATTTAAGACATCCGCTCGAACTCCTTCCTGATCTTTAAGATAAACTCTCAAACGCTCAACTAAGAATATGGCAATTTCCTCAATTAATTGTTTTTTGTTTTTATAAAAATTACTTTCTTGATTTGTGAGAAATTTTTTCTGCAATTTTAAAGAATAACAATTTAGCGATTTTTCTATTAAAATTCTAATTGGCAACGCTAAATCATATTTTATGGCAATTCTAACAATCCCCAAAACACTTCTCCTTAAGGCATAAGGATCTTTTGAACTTGTAGGTTTTTCATTGGCAAGATAAAAACCAACAATACTGTCAATTTTATCAGCTAGTGCTAAAGTAATACCAAGCGCTGTTTTGGGAAGTTCAGAGTTGCCAATTGGCAAATAA
The DNA here is from genome assembly GCA_046081665.1 of Alphaproteobacteria bacterium. GTDB lineage: Bacteria > Pseudomonadota > Alphaproteobacteria > Rickettsiales > UBA1997 > CAILUF01. The sequence continues at coordinate 7,562 of JBJTWJ010000094.1, forward strand.
TGTTCATAAATTGCCATGGCAATTTTGGCATCATAATTTTGTTTTAAAGCATAAAAACTGCCAATCTTGCCTTGCAACTCAGGAAGTTCAGCTACAGCTTTTGAAGTTAAATCAACTTTTGATAATTGCGTAACTTGCTCAATAAGACCAAGATCAGTATGCGGAACAAAAACTGCAATAAATTTTGCTAAACTACCAATTCTTTGTATTTTATCGTAAACTGAACCTAACTCTTGATGAAAGACAATTTTTTTTAGGTCATCAATTCTTGACTGTAAATTTTTTTTCAAATCTTCATTAACAAAGAACTCAGCATCGCAAAGCCTTGCTCTAACTAATTTTTCGTTATCACTTATAATTTTTTTATAACAACTTTCATCATTTTTTTTATTGATAACAAATAAAAAAATAGACGATAAAGACCCATCTTGATTTCGACAGCAAAAGAATCTTTGATTATTTTGCAAGGTCTGAATTAAAATTTCATCGGGAAGCTCTAAAAATTTTTTTTCAATTGAAGCAACTAAAACTTCAGGCATTTCACATAAACCTGTAACCTCATCTAATAGATAGGACCCTTCCTCATCATGAATTATTTCAATATTAAATTTATCTTTTATAGCTTTAAATTTTTTTAATATAATCTCTTTACGCTTATCATGATCAACTAAAATTAAATTATTTTCAACAATATCAAAATAATCTCTAGCATTACTAACATTTATAATTTTTTTGTTATAATTTACAAAAATCTGATTGTTAGCTTTTAAACCTGCAAATTCAATGTTAATTATTTCTTGATCAAACAAACTAAAAATATTTCTAATTGGACGAATCCATTTACACTGTAATACTTGCCCTTCAACATCCCAACGCATTAACTTTGGCCAATGATTTTGCATTTTTTGTAAAATTATTGGCAAGGAAATTTTGATTAAATCACAAGTTTTAATTTCTTTACCAGAGTTTTGATAAACAAAAAATCCATTTTCTTGATTTAATTTATCGGTATTTTCTAAACCTAATGATTTTAAAAATCCAGATATCGCCTTAGGATTGGCATCAATTCTTGGACCGATTTTTTTTACTTCTTGGGTTTTTTGAATTTGCTCAATGCCTTTTAAGCTTAAGACCATTCGTTGAGCATTTATGTAGGTTTTTAGCTGATCACTTACAAATTGTAAGTGATTTTTTCTAAATTGCTCTTCGGCTAATTTATGAAAAAATTCCACAGCCTGCTTTTGCATTTTTGCAGGAATTTCTTCGCTATAAATTTCTAAAACAAAATCACTCATAAATTTAAAATTTAGTTTCCTCGACCCTAACAAAACTTAGATCACTAACAGTCTGATTAACTGAAGCGATAATATCGCAAAATTCTTTTTCTAGAATTTGTTCACAAACAAACGCTACTAAAGTATGCTCTTGATCAATTTTTTTATAAATTATTTTTTCAACCTTAATTTTTTCTCCGAAATTTTCTTTAATAAAATTTTTTTGATGAGATTGATTATTGCTAATTTTAAATTTCAAAAAATATTTACCATAACGCTTAGCCAAATCAATAGTTTTAAGATGTGTTAATTTTGATAATTCAACATTAAAAATTGGCTTATCAAAACGCTGACAAGCAATGTCTATGATGTCTGCTACCACTGCTGATCCAGTAGTTAGACCTCCTGCACCTCGACCAATCATCATGTTCCATTCAAAATTTGATCCAAGAGTAAGTATGGCATTGTAAGATCCATCCACTTGAGCAATTTTTTCAGATTTATTGATCAATGCTGGATAAACTGATTGCTGAATATTATTGTCAATTTTTTTATAAATTGCTAAGAGCTTAATTTTATAACCTAATTCTTCGGCAAGTAAAACGTCATCAATAGAAATTTTACTAATGCCAATAATTTTTTTAGGTTCAAAAATTGGGTAACTTGAGGATGCTAAAGCCGTTAAAATTGCAATTTTATGACCAGTATCAATTCCCTCGACATCAAATGTTGGATCTGCTTCAGCGTATCCCAAATCTTGAGCTTCTTGCAAGGTTTCAGAATAACCCTTTCCCTCGTTTAACATTTTTGTTAAAATAAAGTTACAAGTTCCATTTAAAATACCATAAATCTCGCTAATTTCATTAGCACAAAACCCTTCGCGAAAAGCTTTGATAATTGGGTTTGCTCCAGCTACAGATGCTTCGTAAAGCAGAGTAGCTTTATGTTTATCAACAAATTTTGCAATCTCTTCTCCCTCATGCGCAATTAAAGCTTTATTAGCAGTTACCACCTTCTTGCCATTTGCCATTGCCTTGAAAATTAATTCTTTAGCTGTAGTTCTTCCCCCGATAACTTCAACCACCACATCAACCTCGGGATCATCAGCAATTTTTAAAACATCATCGTAAAATTTTATTTTTTTATTAACAAAATCTTTTCTAGATTTAGCTCCAACTGCACTAACAACGATATCAACATTGGTTCTTTTTTTAATAATATCATGATCTTTTTGCAAGATTTCATATACTCCCTTACCAACAGTTCCAAGGCCTGCTATGCCTACTCTAAGTTTTTTACAATTGTTATTCATTATAATTTATTTTATTTATTTATGTATTTATTACTTAAAAACCTAAAAAATTTTAAAGAATTACAACAAATTATTCAATTGCTGTTTTACATTTTTAAATTTTGATATTAAACTTTAAAAAATAAATTTAACTAAACAATATTTTTAACAAATTATTTAATAAATTATTTTGGCGATGACTAAAAAAACCTATTATCCACAAATTAATCAAAATCTAGATTTTGCCAAGATGGAAGAGCAAATCTTAAAGTTTTGGCAAGAGCAAAAAATATTTGAAAAATCTATCGCCATTCGTGATTCTAGTCAAGATATTGATGAAGACAATACCTCGCCAATTATTGAAAATTGTGCCTTAAAAGATCATAGCCATTGTCGAAACGACCATGATTCAAAAAATGAATTTGTTTTTTACGATGGTCCACCTTTTGCCAATGGCTTACCACATTATGGTCATCTTCTAACTGGTTTTATCAAAGACCTAGTAGCGAGATATCAAACAATGCTTGGCAAAAAAGTTGAACGCCGATTTGGCTGGGATACTCATGGTTTGCCAGTTGAAATGGAAACTGAAAAAGAATTATCCAGACTTTACAACCAAAACATCTCTGGGCAAATTGCTATTCAAGAATTTGGCATTGAAAAATTTAATAATGCCTGTCAAGAATCAGTGATGAAATATGCCAATGAATGGGAATATTATGTCACTCGCCAAGGCAGATTTGTTGATTTTAAAAATAGTTATAAAACTATGGATTTAAACTACATGGAATCAGTAATCTGGGCTTTTAAAGAGCTTTATGATAAAGGTTTGCTTTATGAGGATTTTCGAGTTGTACCCTATTCTTGGGCTTGCCAAACCCCGTTATCAAATTTCGAAACGCGAATGGATAATGCTTATCGGCAAAAGGCAACAAAAACTGTTAAAATTAAATTTTTTCTCAAAGAAATTCCTAGTTTTATTTCACAACTTAAAATCGATTTTGAGAAAATTGCTGTTATCGCTTGGACCACAACTCCATGGACTTTGCCATCAAATCTAGCCTTAGCAGTTGGTGAAAATATCGAATATACGCTAATAAAAAAAGATCAGGAAATTTTAATTTTAGCAAAAAATTTAGTTGAAAAATTTGCTAAAGATTTAGGTGAGTATGAGCTCTTAAAAACCATTACTGGTAAGGATCTTTTAGGATTAAGCTATCAACCAGTTTTTCCTTATTTTGAATTTTTAAAAAATTCTCAAGCATTACCAATTGAAAATAATTCAAAAATTTTTACAATTCTGCAAGGTGATTTTGTTTCTACCGAAGAAGGAACTGGAATTGTTCATCTAGCTTCAGGCTTTGGTGAAGATGATCAAATTTTATGTAAAGCTAACAACATCCCAACCCTCTGCCCTGTTGATGAAGCTGGAAAATTTAATAATTTAATAATTAACAAAACTTTATTTGAAATTTTTAAAAAAGATTATGCCATTAAAAATCTTCCCAATCTTTATCAACGCCAAGTCCTTGAAACCAATGATGACATCATCAAATATCTCAAAGATTCACAATTAATCTTCGGCAATCCTGAACAAATTCTTCACAATTATCCACATTGTTGGCGAACAGATACTCCGTTGATTTACAAAGCCGTAAGCTCTTGGTATGTAAAGGTTACAGATTTTAAAGACCGTATGGTTGAATTAAATCAACAAATTAATTGGATTCCAAACCATGTTAAAGACGGGCAATTTGGCAAATGGCTTGAAGGCGCAAGAGATTGGTCAATTACGCGCAATCGCTTCTGGGGCTGTCCGGTACCAGTATGGAAAAGCAAATCTGGCAAGATTAAAGTCTTTGGTTCAATCGCTGAAATTGAAAAAATTTCTGGCAAAAAAATTACCAATCTTCATCGCCCATTCATTGATGAAATTATCTTTGAAGAAAATGGCGAGGAATTTCGTCGTGTAAGCGATGTCCTTGATTGCTGGTTTGAAAGCGGGTCAATGCCTTATGCCCAAGTTCATTATCCCTTTGAAAATAAACAATGGTTTGAAGCAAATTTTCCAAGTGATTTTATCACGGAATATCAGGCTCAGACTCGCGGTTGGTTTTATACTTTAACCGTGTTATCGACTGCTTTATTTGATCGCATACCTTTTAAAAACGTTATTTGCCACGGCACAATTCTTGACGAAAACTCTCAAAAACTTTCCAAAAGATTAAAAAATTATCCTGACCCACTTGAAGTTTTCAAAACCATTGGCAGTGATGCGATGAGATTTTATATGATCTCGCAACCAGTGATGCGCGGATTAGAATTAAAAATCGATCAACAAGGCAAGGCTATTCAAGATTGTTTACGCTTGTCGATCAAGCCTTTGATCAATGCTTTTAACTTTTTTTGTCTTTATGCCAATGCTGATTTTATTAAGGCCAATCGCATTGATATTCGTAAAAAATTCCATAGCAATCTTGATCGTTATATTTTAACAAAATTAAAAGATACAGTCTTAGCAATTCGTTTGGCTCTGGATAATTATGACACGGTTTTAGCTTGCGAGGAATATAATAAATTTTTTGATGTTTTAAATAATTGGTATATTAGAAGAAATCGCCAACGTTTTTGGAAAAGTGAAGTTGATCAAGATAAACAAGATGCATATGATGTGCTTTACACTGTTTTGATTGTGATGTGTGAGGCAACTGCTCCGTTGATTCCTTTTACTAGCGAATATGTTTGGCGAAATTTAAAAACAAATGAAATCTAAAAAAAATATTTAGTTTAATTATAATTACTTATAATATTTTAAATTAACTATTCTTAATAATTTTATTATCGATATAAAGCCCTTTGCGATTCAAATGACAGAGGTTATCTTGCACTTCTGCCGAAAGGTTGATCTGCTCTTGAAATAGCAGGTTGAGAATACATTGCTTGAAACCGCATTGGCATAAATCTGGGTGATGGCAAAGCAGATTGAGGATTTTGTTGATAACCATATAAAAAACTCACTGTAGGTAATTGCGAAATACTAACAGCCTGAAGACTAACTGGAACTTGATACTGTTGCCCTCTTAAATCGCAAACTGACATTGTGGGTTCGATAGGAAAAGAAATTTGTGGCCGTTGACTAATTAAATTTTGTTGTTGCGTTTGGCTAGATAAATTTTGTGGATGATGTTGTGAGTGAAAATGTGTAGTTCCTTGGAAATTTTGACCATAAAATTGCCGTGAATTTCCACCATCATATCTTCTAATTGGAACCTGCGGATAAACTAAATCATCTGAATATTCTCTTCTTAAAAACCCTTCAATTCCTGCAATTCTCGCTATTGGGGGCTGTGAACCAGCATAAACTGCACTTCCTCTACTTTGATAACTTTGACTGTAGCAAGAATCTGACGACCCATAAGTGCTTGATCTCTGAGAAATTGATGGCGTTGATGCTTGAAATTTAGAATAATTTAATAGCTGATTTATTTCGCTAAAAATTTCAATTTGATATTCATTTTGAGTTAGCAATGAGTGATCTTTAGCACCTCTTAATAATCGAGCTTGACCATTTTCATCAAAATATGGCAGATAATGATAACCTGCCTCAGGTTTATCAATGCTTTGGGCAATAAATTTGGCAAAATCATTTTCTGGCATTTCACGATAAAATTTATCTTCACCATAAATTGGTAAATATATTTTTTCGTTAACAACGAATGACGAGTAAAGAAATTTTATGTTTTCTTCGCTAATTTCAACAAGATCTTCATGACTAATATTTGCACTAACTTTAGAAGATAAATCTCGTCGAATATTTCTATTTATAACAGATTGTGGGCAAAGAATCGGATCATTTAAAGAATTTAAAAGCTTCTCAACTTTTTCATAAAATTGTTTAATTTTTATATTTGCACTTGAATCAGAATCCACAGCTTTAAGCTTATTCATAAGCTCTAAATTAATAACTAGAGCTTTTTGTTGATCTTGATTAAAATCTTGGAA
>JBJTWJ010000095.1:0-3082 GCA_046081665.1 Alphaproteobacteria bacterium
GAGATAAAAATTTTTAAAAAATGAAGCTGTATATCCATACAGCTGAGGCTTTTTAGAGATTTTTAGCCAAAAATATGAAGTTAGAATTTTAATTTTTTTTAAAACTTTTAAAGATGGGATTTGGTATAAATTCATGATTAGGATTTTGCAATTGAAATTTAGCAATTTGTTCTTCATCCCATGCTCCAAGGCCATGAGTGTGATTTAAAAGATCGCGAAGAGTTACTTTTGGATAATGTGCAACTTCTTCAATTTTTGAAAGATAAGTTGATTCAGGAAATTTATTTTTTAAGCGCTCCATAAAATGCGACAATGGAGTATCAATGCCTAATGGAAAATTAATCTTAGGAAAATTATCAATTGAAGAGGTTGTAGTTTGATCAGCGGATAATTTAGAGGTTTTTAAGTCAGTTAATTCATCGTCCCATAATTTTAATAAACCAGCTGAGGTAAACATTTTAGTTAAACTTCCTACCCCAAATCTGGTATTTTGATCAATTGCTTTACCATCTTGCGCAAGTGAAGTAAAGCCTTGCGATAGCGATGATTGCAACTCTCCACCTTTAAAATGAACGGCATGAATTGCCCAGGGATTAATATTTGGTTCATCACATATATGATTACCTAAAGCAGAAGGTTGTTGTGATAATTGCTGAATTTGTTGTGAACTTGTCATATTAATAAAATTAAAATTAAGCTTTAATTAACTTAAGATAAACTTTATTAAAACCAAATTAAATAAATTAGGTTATATTAAAATGTTTAAATTATGTAAAAAAATTTAATTTAATCCTTTATGATTTTTTAATCAGTTTTTGCTTATACAAAATCCAATCCTTAAATAAAATTTTTTGCTTAATTTAACATTTATATTGGAGATGTTGTTAAAATTTAAAGAATATCAAGAACGACAATTAACATCCGCTCTTGATCAATTTTGCAAATTATCTTAAAGTTACTGCAATTATAAAGCCAAAGCCTGTTATATTTGCCCTTCAACCTTTTTGCAAATTTACGAGGATTATGATGAGTGGCAATTTTTTCAAAATAATATTTCAAATTTTGCTGGTTATTATTATCAATTTTTTTTATAAATTTAAAAATTTTTTGGTAATAAACTACCTGCCATGCAACGAATTTAGCCATAAGTTTAATTATTTGGTGATTAATTATTGGAAATTTTTTGCCAAAAATGATAATGAGATAAAAACATCTTCGGCTTGAGGTCGTAGTGATCTAGTCGTTTTTTTAATTTTTTTTTATATTTTTTATTAGGAACAAGTTTTGCTATAAAATTAGTTTTTTTATTCAAAAATATTTTTTTAAAAGATTTACAAAACCAAGCATTAAAAATTAAAAATAATTTTCCGAGTTTAAAAGCTTTATTGGCCTTTTGATTAGGCTTTTGTAGATCAAAACAGTTGCAGGATAAGAAACAAAGATTGTCAGAATGAGGTGAATTACTTTTCATATATCAAAGGTTTAGTAGAAGTTTTGTGATGTTAAATTAGTAAAATAAAAATATTTTAAATATTTTTTATTAATTATTGTAAATCATATTTTTATTGTCAAATATTTTATTTAATTACTAATAAATATATTTTAAAAAATAAAACATATTTATTTTACTTATATTTAAATATATGATTTTTTGAAATTTTTGCTACAGTATTTATTTTTCAAAATATTTTTTAAATTGAGAATATCCAGCTTGCTCTAAATCATTTTTGGCAATAAATTTTAGTGATGCTGAGTTTATGCAATAGCGTAAACCTCCAAGCCCGATAGGACCATCATCAAAAACATGTCCCAAATGCGAATCAGCAATTTTAGAACGCACCTCAACTCTCTCCATTCCATGAGAATTATCAACATTTTTAACAATTAAATTTTCGTAAATTGGCTTGGTAAAACTTGGCCATCCTGAATGTGAATCAAATTTATCAAGCGATAAAAACAATGGCTCGCCTGAACTTGCATCAACATAAATCCCCTCTTCCTTATGATTCCAATATTGATTATTAAAGGCTTGCTCAGTACCATTTTGCTCAATAACAAATTTTTGTAAGTCATTAAGTGGAAATTTATTTTTAAAATATTGCTCGGTCTTTGACATAATTTTTTATATTTTTTAATTATTTTTTATTTAAATTTTAAATTAATTATTTTTTAAAAACCAGAAAAGTTGCAATAACTATTAAAACAAATGCCGTTAAATGATTCCAACGCAATTTTTCATGCAAATATAAAATTGAAAATACGCAAAAGACTGACAAAGAAATCACCTCTTGAATTGTTTTTAACTGAATAGCTGAGAATTTTTGATAGCCAATACGATTGGCAGGAACCTGTAAAGCATATTCTGGTAAGGCAATCAGCCAACTTACAAGAATCACCTGCCACAATGCAACTTCACGAAATTTTAAATGACCATACCATGCAAAAGTCATAAAAATATTTGATAAAATCAATAAAAAAATAGTTTGCATAAATAGTTTAGTTTTAATTTGTTATTAACGGGTTTTAGTAATTAAATTAATTTTAAATGTTTTATTTAATTTTAGAAAGTTTTTAACTTTTTTTATTTAATTAATGAATCAGAATCAAATTGAATTTAAAAATATAAAACTATTAGTATAGTTAGTGATAATTTCCAGAAAGTCTTTGGTTTCAGTGCTTGAAAGCAATTTTGCATCCGCAAAATAAGTAATTAATTTGATGGTTTTTAATATCTAATTTTACAAATTAGCAAAATTATCCACGAGTTTTTTTATTTATCAATAAAGCTCTCAACGGCATTGTTTTTGATATTTTAAAAAATTAAATCATTTTGAAAAATTAGAAAAATTTACTAATATTTTTTTAAATTTTGGGTTTGAATATTGGGGTTGCAAATAAATTATAAATTGTGAAAATAAAAAAAAATTTATCAAATTTTTTTATGAATAAATTATTATACCGCCCCGATATTGATGGTCTGCGTGGAATAGCCATAATTCTCGTTTTAATATTTCATGCATTTCCAGATTCTCTAAAGAACGGTTTTATTGGTGTTGATATTTTTTTTGTAATTTCAGGATAC
>JBJTWJ010000096.1:0-5122 GCA_046081665.1 Alphaproteobacteria bacterium
ATAAATCAATAAAACCATGGCTACAGGCTAGCGAACCAAACAACCCTCACAAGGAACGAAATCAAACTCCTGAGGAGAGAGCTAAATTAGACGGATTATACGAATGCATTCTTTGCGCATGTTGCTCAACTTCATGTCCAAGCTATTGGTGGAATAGTGATAAATATTTAGGACCAGCAATTTTATTGCAAGCTAATCGCTGGATTTCTGACTCTCGCGATGAAGCTACTGCCCAAAGGCTTGATGATTTAGAAGATCCTTTCAAGCTTTATCGTTGTCATACCATTATGAACTGTGCTCAAACTTGTCCAAAGGGTTTAAATCCTGCTAAAGCAATCGGCGAAATTAAACAAGCAATTGCCTCACGAAAAGCTTAATTTAAAAATTCAATAAACAAATTTAATTTAGGATTAATTAATAAAAATCATTGGCTTATTTAAGCTAGTTTTTTTAAGCAATTTTTTAAATAAATAATACCAATTCGATCTTTAAAAATACAAAAAAAAATTAAAATTCTAACTTAATATTTTTGGCTAAAAATCTCTAAAACCTAGACAGTCCTGCTAACGCAACGCTCAAGGCCTTACGCTGTATGGATATACAGCTTCATTTTTTAAAAATTTTTATCTCAAAAATCATGTCGTTGCTTTAGCGCGACTAGAAAAAACTTCATTGCCTAGAGGCACGGCTGGCAAAAATATTTTGTTATAATTTTTTTTAAAGATTGAATTGGTATAATTTCTTAATTTTGATTTCACAGTTTTTTAGATATGCCAATGGCTAATTTGGTGGTGAATTTTACAAAGCAATCTAGGGGTTTATATAAAATAAAATCTTTGGCGTTATGCTCATAACCAATATCGCGATGCTCTAGTTCTTCGCTACGAAATTTAGTTATTTCAGATTTTAATTGCTCAACCAATTCTTTAGTTTTGTTTTCAGAATTATCATCTATAGCAATTTGTTCTAGCTCATTTAATTGCTCTTGATAGTGAACATCAATAGTTTCTTCAACTGCGGTGGTGCAAGCCATGGCTGATTTTTTATCGACAATTGCCGTGATAAAACCTAAGGCAAATCCACCAATTTTCCAGATTGGTTGCATAAGGGTTGGACGAACTTTTTGTTCCTTGATTTTACCTTCAAAATAATTCAAATGCTCCAATTCTTGCTGATACATTTTTTCAACAATTTTTAAGGTAGCATGATCACCTTTAATTTTTAAAGCAGAAATTTGCCCCTCGTAAATTACCTTTGCTCCAGTCTCTCCAGCATGATTAACTCTTATCATTTCGCTGATTTTTTTTTGAATATTTTGCTCCATAAAAAAAATTTTAATTAATTATTTTCAAGAATTCCACCAGTTTTAATGGCAAATATTTTTTTTGCCAAGCCATTTTTTTCCAGTTCAATTACCGTTCCACAAATCGTTGCTTCTCCTTGAGCAGGAGTCATTTTATCAAATTTTCTTTTATGTAAAAAAATCTGCAAAGGGGTATTTTTTTCCATACCAATTACCGAATCATAATCGCCACACATTCCTGCATCACATTGAAAAGCAGTTTTCATTCGCTGAATATGGAAATCATTAGTTGGGATATGAGTATGCGAACCAATCACTGCACTAACTTTTCCGTCAAGAAATTTACCCATTGCCATTTTTTCTGAGGTAGCTTCAGCATGAAAATCAACAAAAATCGCATCAACTTCATTACCCAAAGAATTATTTTTAATAACTTCTTCAACCATCTCAAATGGACAATTGAGATTATATTTCATAAATATTTGCCCAAGCAAATGGATCACCAGAATTTTGCGATGTTGATGATCTATATAAATTCTTGCACCAGCTCCGGGAGCTGATTTTGGAAAGTTTAGAGGTCTTAACAATTTTTTTGCATCATTGATAAAGCCATTAACTTCTTTTTGATCCCAAACATGATCGCCAGCAGTTAATACATCAATTCCAGCATCAACCAACTCTTGGTAACAATTTTTATTAATGCCAAATCCTGCCGAGGCGTTATCACAATTTGCAATAGTAAAATCAATGTTATAGGCTTGTTTAATTGCTGATAAATTTTGTAGAATTGCCATTCGCCCTGCTCTGCCAACAATATCTCCTAAAAATAAAATACGCATATAAGATCTAACAATAAATTTACTATTTTTAAATTCTAGGACCCTAAAATTTTAAACACCAATTTTAAATCTCTTAAGAATAATGTTCAAGCATAATCAAAAGGCAATTTGATTATGAAAAAAAATATTTACAAATAATAACTTTTTGTTAAATTTAATGGATTATTATATTGAATTTAATTTTTTTTAGTAAAAGGTAAATTATTTGTTATAAACTAATTATAACAGTTAAAAAAACATTTGTTAACTATGTCTAGCAATTCAAACTTCCAAAACTCCCCAAAAACTCTTTACGATAAAATCTGGGAATCACATTTAATTAACGAAGACAGCTCTTCAAACTTGATTTATGTTGATCGTCAACTTATTCACGAGGTTACTTCTGCTCAAGCTTTTGAAGGTTTGAGAGTTAATAATCGCAAACCTCGTCATCCTGAATTTCATTTGGCAGTTGCTGATCACAATGTCCCTACAACCTCTTCAAACCGAGGTAATGGAACCCTTGGCATTAAAGATGAAACATCCAAAATTCAAGTTGAAACTCTTGAAAAAAATTGCCAAGAATTTGCAATAAAATATTTTAACCTCGATGATAAAAAACAAGGAATAGTTCATATTGTTGGACCTGAACAAGGTTTAACTCAACCAGGAATGGTTATAGTTTGTGGCGATTCTCATACCTCAACGCATGGTGCATTTGGGGCATTGGCTTTTGGAATTGGCACATCAGAAGTTGAACATGTTTTAGTTACGCAAACCCTGATCCAACAACGCTCAAAAAACATGCTCGTTAAAGTTGATGGCAAAATCAAAGATGGCATTACCGCTAAAGATATAATCTTGGCAATCATTGCCAAGATTGGCACGGCAGGTGCTACTGGCTATGTTATCGAATATGCAGGAAGTGCAATAAAAGACTTATCAATGGAAGGTCGTATGACCATTTGCAACATGTCAATTGAAGCTGGAGCTCGAGCTGGTTTAATAGCTTGCGATGAAACTACTTTCAATTACATCAAAGGTCGTCCTCTTGCCCCACAAGGTCAAGATTGGGATAAGGCAGTTAAATATTGGGAAAATTTTAAATCAGATGTTAATGCTAAATTTGATAAAGAAATTTTTTTAAGAGCAGAAGATATTGCTCCTCAAGTTACATGGGGAACAAGCCCTGAAGATACTTTGCCAATATCGGCCAATGTTCCAGCAATTGATGATTTTGCAGATAAAAATAAAAAAGATGCTGTAAAAAGAGCACTGGAATATATGGGTTTAAAATCGGGAATGAAACTTACAGATATCATTGTTGACAAGGTTTTTATTGGCTCATGCACTAATGGCAGAATTGAAGATCTTCGAGCAGTTGCCAAAGTTATTGCTGGCAAAAAAGTTGCTAAAAATATAAAATTGGCCATGGTTGTTCCAGGGTCAGGATTAGTAAAAGAGCAAGCCGAGCGAGAAGGTCTTGATCAAATTTTTATCCAAGCAGGATTTGAATGGCGTGAACCGGGGTGTTCAATGTGTTTAGCGATGAATGCCGATAAGTTAGAAGTTGGCGAAAGATGTGCTTCAACTTCCAATAGAAATTTTGAAGGTCGACAAGGTCGTGGTGGTAGAACTCATTTGATGAGCCCTGCAATGGCTGGAGCTTGTGCTATAGCTGGTCATTTAACCGATATTAGAGATTTTAAGTAGATTATGTTTTTTTTAAAAAATAAAAATAATTTTTATTCGAGAAATTATAATCACAGTAACGAAAATATTGACTTCAGTCAAATCCCAATTAATGGCAAAATAAATATTTTGGCAATTGGCGATCAAAAAAAGTTTTTTACTGATAATTTTGTAAATTTTATAAAAATTTATTCATCAATTTTTTTTTCAGCATTAGCTTATGGAATCGCCATGGTATTGATTGCTATAAAACTTGAAAACAATGTCAAAGATGATATTTTAATAACATTTTCTACAGTCATACAAATTTCAGCAGGGATAATTTTTGCAAACTTTCTTCCACGATTATCTAACAAAATTGGTATAATTAATAATGTTTTCTATGCTAGTTTAACTTCCGCTATCGCCACCCTGTGTCTTAATAAATTTGTTAGTTATCAAATATGGATTTTAATAATTTTTATAATGGGCATTTCTTTATTTATTAGCAATGTCAGTAGAAATACGATTATGATTGATTTTACTGAAGATAAAAATAGAGCTTTTTATATTTCCTTAGGAAGCCTTACTGTTGCAATTGGCAATAGCTTAGGTCCAGTTCTAATTAATTTTTTAAATTTTAAAAATAGTTTTTGGTTATTTGCTCTATCTGCTTTTATTCATTTATTATCAGGAATTATTATTAAAACCCTTAAAAATTCTCAAATCAATCTTAGACAACAAAAAAGAATTTCACCTTGGCGTTATATTTTGCATTCCCCAAAAATTATGCTTTCAGGGTTCTCATATAGTTTTGTTATGTCGTCATGTAGTGCATTTGCAATTATCTTTGGCTTAAGGATTGGCATGACAGAAAATAATGCCGGTCTTCTGCTTTCTTGCCTTTTAATTGGAACCGTCAGCTTTCTTCCGATAAGCTATTTATGCAATCATTTTAATTTAAGATTTTTGATGATTTTATTTAGCTCAATGTCACTTTTTATGATCAATAAAATATTTTATTTAAATGAATACTCACATTTACACTGGTATTTTTTTATTTTATTTTCTTGTTTGGCAGGTATGAAATTACCTACTCTAGTTCTAATCAATGAAAAATATAAAGCATCTCAACGCTTAGCCGTTAATAGCTCGTTTGCCAAAGTAACATTAACTGGTTCAATATCTGGATTATTATGGAGTGGATTAATGTTCAAATTTTTTAACTACAATGGGCTATGGATTAGCACTGGAGGGATGTTAATAATTTTTTTAGCCTTTTGCTTTTTTAATTATTTTTATAAATTTATTAAAAATAAATTATCACTAA
>JBJTWJ010000097.1:0-12829 GCA_046081665.1 Alphaproteobacteria bacterium
ATTGCCAATGAATCAAACCGGACAAATATTTGCAGGAGCAAGTGTAGTAGGAGGATCAATACAATTAAACAAGCCAAATTTAGTTACAATTGTTCACAATTCTGCTAATTCATTTTTTCGAGTTAACGGGGTTCAAACCCCTAACGGTAACGCTGGAACTAATATTATGAATTCATCAACCAGACTTGGCGGAGGAGGTTGCACTTCAGTGGGTGATACTTTTTATGGTTATATTGCCGAGTTTATAATTTATGATCGGGTGTTAAAAGCAGAGGAGTATAATGATATTGAAAAATATTTATCAGCAAAATGGCATATAAAAATTTAAAATTAATTTTTAAATAATTTTTGATATTGGGGTTTTAAGAGTACAAAATAGATTAATATTATCATTACCATAGTTAGTACAATTGTTAAAATTTCTTTTAAATATTTGGCAATTAATTGATGATTTTCGCCAATAAAATAACCAAGCAGAACTAAAACTAAAGTCCAGATCGTTGAACCAAGTGTGGTATAAATTATGAATAATTTTATGTCCATTTTAGCTACTCCTGCAGGTAACGAAATAAAATGGCGAAATCCCGGTAATAGTCGGGCAGTGAAAACTGAGATTGGGCCATGTTTTTTAAAAAATTCCTCAATTTTTATTATAGTTGTAGGTTTAACAAAAAAATATTTTCCAACTTTAAATAAAAAACTTCTGCCAATTGACAAAGCAAGGAAGTAACTAAAAATTGCTCCCAAAACATTTCCTAAAGTACCATAAAATGTTACTAAATAAATATTCATTAAGCCTTTAGCACTGGCAATACCTGCAGGGATCATGATTAGCTCGCTTGGTAACGGAATTATTGTACTTTCAATAAACATGCCAATAAATATCCCTAAATAGCCAATCTGCGACATTAATTGAGCGATGTAATTGATAAGTTGCGTAAATTGTTCGTGCATTTTTTTTAAAAAATTAGTTTTTTAGAAATTTACCATCTTCGATAAGTTTATTTATGTTTTGTCTGCTAATTCTTTTAGTTTCAATAATTGAGCGAATTTTTTTTAAAGAATTGTCTAAATCGTCATTAATTAAGACATAATCATATTCGTTATAATGGCTAATTTCTTGAAGAGCTTCTTGCATGCGATGTTTAACAATATCTTCACTGTCTTGAGCACGAGCTCGTAGTCTTCTTTCAAGTTCTGCTAGGGAAGGTGGAAGAATGAAAATTGAAACTACTGCATCACGTGAAAGTTTTTGTTTAATTTGTCTTGCACCTTGCCAGTCTATGTCAAACAAAACGCAATGTCCTTTGTTCATTTCTTCTTCAACAAGTTTTCTTGGACTTCCATAATAATTGTTAAAAACTATTGCATCTTCTAGAAATTCATTGGAATTTTTTAATCTTAGAAACTCCTCATCACTTACGAAAAAATAATCCTGACCGGATATTTCTTGTGGTCTTTTTTTTCGTGTAGTTGTCGATATAGAAAGTTTTATTAACGGATCATTTTGAATTAACATTCGACATAATGTAGTTTTTCCAGCACCAGATGGCGATGAAATAATAATAACAAATGGCTCGGATTTAACAAACATTATTTAAAATTAAAACGGGTTTTTTTGAAATTGATTAATTAATATTTAGCCAAGAAAAAATATTTAGCCAACTATTAAAACCTGATTATTCATGGCAAAAAATTGGATAAAAAATATAATTAAGTATTATTCTTGATCTCTAACGATACTGATGTCAGGTGCATCTGGAGCTTTCATGCCAACGATATGATATCCAGCATCAACATGCAAAGTTTCACCAGTAACTCCTCCACCAAGTTCAGAAAGTAAAAACACCCCAGCACCTCCCACATCTTGCAAAGAAATATTTTTACGGAGCGGAGCATTATATTCGTTCCATTTGAAAATTAAACGAAAATCACCAATTCCGCTTGCTGCAAGAGTTTTAACTGGTCCTGCTGAAATGGCATTAACACGAATATTGTCTTTACCCATATCCATGGCTAAATAACGAACACTGGCTTCTAATGCAGCCTTAGCAACACCCATTACATTGTAATGGGGCATAACTTTTTCAGCACCATAATAACTAAGAGTGATAATACTGCCACCCCCAGCCTTTTTCATTAGAGGTTCTGCTTCTTTTGAAACTGCAACTAGTGAATAAGCTGAGATATTCATGGTGTTTACAAAATTAGCTGGTGAGGTATCAAGATATTTTCCGCGAAGCTCTTCTTTATCTGAATAAGCAATTGCATGAACAAGGAAATCTAGTTTTCCCCATTTTTTATCAATTTCATGGAAAACATTTTTAACAGAATTTGCATCATTAACATCGCATGGTAAAACTATGTCAGAGCCAACCGATTGAGCAAGAGGTTCAACTCTTTTTTGTAGAGCTTCTCCTTGAAAAGTAAATGCCAAATCAGCACCATATTTCTTGGCTTCTTCAGCGATACCCCATGCAATTGAGCGATTATTTGCTACGCCCATTATAAGCCCTTTTTTTCCTGTGAGAATTGTCATAATTTTGTAATTTTATTGATATTAAATTATTGATATTAATTTGGATTGTTTGTCTTAAATAGCCATGGAGTTAAATTTTTTTGATTTGACTCATAGTTTTTAATTTTATTTTCTAATTGTAAAGTAAGTCCAATATCATCTAGACCTTCCAATAAACAATGTTTTTTAAATGAATCGATAGTGAAATTGAAGATTTTGTTGTGAGCATTAATTTCTTGTTTATTTAGGTCTACGGTAATGCTATTATTTTCATCTTGAGCAATGTTCATTAATTCATCTACTTGTTTTGAAGGTAGTATGATTGGTAAAATGCTATTTTTAAAACAGTTATTATAAAAAATATCAGCAAATGAAGATGCGATTATAACTTTTATTCCAAAATCAACCAAAGCCCAAGGAGCATGCTCTCTGCTTGATCCACAACCAAAATTATCCCCTGCGATAATTATTTTACTAATACGATAAGCTTTTTTATTTAAAATAAAATCCTCAATTTCCTTATCATTAAGATCAAAACGCATTTCATGAAAGAGGTTTTTTCCAAGACCAGTTCTTTTTATAGTTTTGAGAAACTGCTTAGGAATAATCATATCGGTATCAATATTGATTAATGGCATAGGAACAGCTCTAGCGGTAATGATTTCAAATTTTTGCATAAAATTTTTTTTAAAAAATTGTTTTAATCAATTTAATCAAAAAAGCCTTTAAATTTCAAGCTTATTTTTAAAATAATTTTTTGGTATCATAAAATTAATAAAATAAGCAATTTTATTATTAAAGTCATTTATTAATTTAAAGGTCTTATATTACTTTTGAATTAATGATGTTTCGAACTTTGATAATATCTTTTTTAATCTGATAACTAAGTTCAGTAATGTCATTAAATTTTTGTTCGTCTCTAATAAAATTGACAAGTTCAATTTTAATTTTTTTATCATAAATATCATCGGCAAAATTCAAAATGTGAGTTTCGTATAATGGTTTATTAATGTTATTGGTAACTGTAGGTTTTATTCCAAAATTAGTAATAGCTGGTAACTTTTGATTGGAATTATTTATAGTTACTAAGCTTTGATAAACTCCAAATTTGGGATGAATTTGTTTGATATTTGTTCTAACATTTGCAGTTGGAAAGCCAATTTTATTGGCAAGATTTTGACCTCTGATAACTCTACCCTGAACGCTAAAATTTCTTCCTAAAATTTGATTTGCCAGAATAATATCTCCAGACTTAAGAGCTGATCTTGCTAGCGATGAAGAGCAGGTTATTTCTGAATTATTTTTAACTATTTTAAAAGGATTTATTTCTTGCAATTGAAAGTTGTTGTTTTCAAGTGTTTTAAAATTTCCTTGTCGATTTTTGCCAAATGTAAAATCATAGCCAACAACAAGATTTTTAACGTTAAGATTATCTTGTAAAATTTTTTTGATAAAATCTTCAGCAGTAATTTCGCTGAAATTTTTATTAAAACTAACGATTATTAAATAATCAATGCCAAGATTTTTTATTATATTAAATTTTTGTTTAAGGGTAGTAAGATAATAATTATTAATTTTGTTGCTATCAAAAAATCCTGCAGGATGAGGTTCAAATGTCATGATTGCACTGGCAAGTTTATTTTTTTTTGCTGTAGAATATAAATTATTAATAATTTGCTGATGACCCAAATGAATTCCATCAAAATTGCCAATGGCTAGGCAAATGCCCAGATTGTTTTTCTCATGGTTTTTTGGAAAAATTATTTGCGAGTTGTCAACTTTAAGTCTTATTATTTTCAAACTAAAAAATTATATTTATTGGAACTTATAATTACTTTAATTAATAGTAATTAAATATCATATTAATCTGATAGGTTTTAAATGCCTTGATTATATTGAGCATAATTCTATTATGAATTAATTTTTTTAAATTAAAATCTCAATTTTAAATTTTTTTATGATTAGGTTTTTGAGGTTATCAGTAATTTTCTTTTTGACTGTAATTATCCAGCAAATTGATGTTAGTTCTGCTTTAAGTAAGGAGTATAGTCATGGTATTTCAGTATTTGGAGATTTAAAATATCGTAAAAATTTTACAAATTTTGAATATACTGATCCAAAATCTTTAAAAAATGGTTCTGTAAGATTTGGTGTTGAAGGTGGATTTAATTCGCTTAATCCATTTATTCTAAAAGGTTTACCGGCATCAGGGTTAAACTATCTTTTTGATAGTTTAACACAAGAAAGTGATGATGAAATCTCAACTCGTTATGGACTTATTGCTAAGGGGATTTTTTTGGCTAAAGATAAGATGTCAATTGAGTTTTTGCTTAATTCCAATGCCCGATTTCATGATCATCATAAAATAACCGCTGATGATGTTTTATTTACCTTCAATAAATTAGTTCAGGAAGGTCATCCTTCATATAAAATGATGTATAGAGATGTTAAAGATGTAGTCAAAATAAATGATTATCTAGTACGTTTCAATTTTAAAAATAATAATAATCGTGATTTGCCTATTTTAGTTTCGTCAATGATCGTATTGCCAAAACATTATTACGAAAAAATTGATTTCAACAAAACTACTCTTGATATTCCACTTGGTTCTGGACCATATAAAATCAAGGAAGTAAAGGCTAACAATTCAATAATATTTGAGTTAGTTGATGACTATTGGGCTAAGGATTTGCCAGTAAATTTGGGTAGATATAATTTTAAAAATATAATTTATGATTATTATCGCGATCCACATGTTTTAATTGAAGCTTTTAAAGCCCAAAAATATGATTTAAGAATGGAGAATGTTGCTCGCAACTGGGCTAATTCTTATAATATTGAGGCAATTAAAAATGGTCAAATTATCAAAAAAGAAATTACCCATTATCTTCCTGCACCTGCCCAGACATTTATTTTAAATTTGCGTAAATCTAAATTTCAAAATATTGCTTTAAGAAAAGCTATAAATTATGCTTTTGATTTTGAATGGCTGAAACAACATATCTTTTATGGATCTTACATCAGAACGCAAAGTTACTTTGCTAATTCAGATTATGCATTTAATGAGCAGATAATGCCAAGCATAAACCAAAACTCAAATCAGCTTAAATTAAATAATAATAACGAGTTACGTAAAAATTTAATATTAGCTCAAAAGATTCTTTTAGATGCTGGTTATAAAATTGAAAATGGTAAATTATATGAACCTAACAGTAATCAACCCTTAAAATTAGAATTTTTAATAGATCAAAAAACCTTTGAGATGATAATTGCTCCATTTGTTAAAAATTTAATAAAATTGGGAATAGATGCTAAAGTTAAATTTGTTGAAGAAAATCAATATCAAACACGAGTTAATAATTTTGATTATGATATAATTACTGCAGTTTTTCCTCAGTCATCGATTCCGGGTTCAGAATTATACAGCTATTTTCATTCATCGCAAAAAGATATTAAAGGCAGTAGAAATCTTATTGGCCTGAATGACAAATATGTCGATCAAATTATTTTAAAAATTTTAGATGCAAAAAACAAAGAAACCTTGAAAATATATTGTAAGAAGTTAGATCAGTATTTATTGGAAAATTATTTTTCAGTTTTGCAATGGCATAATAACAGCTATCGTATTTTATATCGCGATATCTTTGTAATGCCAAAAACAACTCCAAAATATGGTTTAGCAATTGACACTTGGTCAATTAAATAAAAATTAAATTATAAATATTATGTTCATTAGAAGTGAGTCAACTCCAAACCCTGCAACATTAAAATTTATTCCCGATGATCTGGAAGTTTTAAAAACTGGAACAATGGAATTTAAAAATCAAAAACAAGCTTCAAAAAAATCGCCACTAGCAATGCAATTATTTGAAATTAAAGGTGTTGAAGCTGTTTTTTTAGGTCATGATTTTATAACTATAACTAAAAATGATAATGTCGATTGGCAAGATATTAAAACTGAAATTCAGGCTACAATCATGGATTTTTTTGTTAGTAATAAACCAATTTTATTTGCCAACCAATCAACTGATTTAAAAGTTGAAGAAAATAATAATGAGTTTACGCAAGATAGCGAAATTGTTAAGCAAATTAAAGAATTAATCGAGATAAAAGTTCGCCCTGCGGTAGCTATGGATGGAGGAGATATAATATTTCATTCATTTGAAAATGGTATAGTCTATTTGGTTTTAAAAGGTTCATGTTCTGGTTGTCCAAGCTCAACTGTAACGCTAAAAAATGGTATTGAAAATATGCTTAAACACTATATTCCAGAAGTTGAAGCAGTAGAGCAGATTGACGAATAACGCAATAAATTTTTAATTAAAAAACATTTTCATTAATTAATTTTACTAAGGTTGAGGTAGAAAAATATCAATAAAATGCTGAATTTATCTTAAAAAAATATGCGAATTATCATTATCAATTTTAGAGCTAATGCCAATTCAATCTCTTTAAAGATATTGAATTGTTATAATATGATCAAGTATTAAAAATTAAAATTAATAATCTAAAATGATTAACATCAATAAAAAAATTGCCTTTGGAATAGGATCAAATTTAGGCAATCGTCAAGAAAATATTGAGTTGGCAATTAATAATTTAGCTTCATATCTAAATTTAAAAAATCTGCAAGTTTCTGAATTTTATGCTAACAAAGCTATGCTTCCAATCAACGCAGAGGCAAGTTGGAACTTAGAATTTCTAAATATCACCTTAATTGCCAAAATAGATTTAAATAATTATCAACCATTATCAATACTTAAAATTATCAAAGATATTGAAAAAAAAATTGGCAGAATAAGTAGACCAAAATGGGCTCCGCGTGAGATAGATATTGATATCTTGGCAATTGAAGATTTAAAATTCAAAAGTAATGTTCTTGAAATACCGCATCAAGGATTATTTGAGCGAGATTTTTTTTTCAAAACATTTGCTCAGATAGATCAAAATTGGTTAGCATTAATTAAAGAAAATAAATAAAAATTATAGTTTTAATTATTAATAATTTTTTTAATGTCCTTGTTTTATTTTTTTTTAAAACTAAATCATCAGCATTAAATTAAAAATATCCTAGATTATGAATCCAGAAAAATATACTCAAAAAGCTCAAGCAATTCTAGCAAACTCTCAAACTCTAGCCTTGGCAAGTGGTCATCAAAAATTATTAGCTGAGCATTTGTTATCTTCTATTATCGATGATAGTGATCAATTAGCGATAAAAATAATTCAATTATGCGATGGCAATTTAGAAATTTTAAAAGCCGAAATTGCTAATTTATTAAAACAAATTACTGTCGTCCAAGGCAGTGGAGCAGGGAATCTAACGATGGGTCAAGATTTGGCAAGAATTTTGATTCTAGTTGAAAAAATAGCTCAAAAAAATTCTGATCAGTTTATCACCAGCGAAGTCTTGTTGCAAGCTATATTAGAAGATGACGAAAATAACGGTGCTAAAGCATTAAAATTAGCGGGAGTTACTGTCATGGCTCTTCGCAATGCTATTAATAAAATTCGTGGTGGAAAAAATATTTCATCACAATCAGCTGAATCAACTTATCAAGCACTTGAAAAATATGCTTTAGATTTAACAAAAAAAGCTCGTGAAGGAAAAATTGATCCTGTAATTGGCAGAGATGAGGAAATCAGAAGAACTATGCAGGTATTATCGCGAAGAACAAAAAATAATCCAGTCTTAATAGGTCAACCTGGGGTTGGTAAAACGGCAATTATTGAAGGTCTAGCACAGCGAATTATTAATGGTGATGTTGCTGAAAGCCTTAAAGATAAAAGGTTAATGGCTTTAGATATGGGATCACTTATTGCTGGTGCAAAATTTCGTGGAGAATTTGAAGAAAGATTAAAAGCGGTTTTAAATGAAATTGAAAATAATTCGGGAGTAATTTTATTTATAGACGAATTGCATTTATTAGTTGGAGCAGGTAAAGCTGAAGGAGCAATGGATGCTTCAAATTTATTAAAACCAGCACTGGCTCGCGGATCGCTTCACTGCGTTGGTGCAACAACCCTTGATGAATATCGTTTGCATATTGAAAAAGATCAAGCCTTAGCTCGCAGATTTCAGCCAGTTTATACAGAAGAACCATGCGTTGAAGATACTATTTCACTATTGCGTGGAATTAAAGAAAAATATGAAGTTCATCATGGAATTAAAATTAAAGATTCAGCAATAGTTAGTGCGGTATTGTTATCGCATCGCTATATTACTGATCGTTTCCTTCCTGATAAAGCAATTGATTTGATTGATGAAGCAGCTAGTTCGCTAAAAATTGAACTGGATTCAAAACCTGTAGAGCTTGATGAAATTGATCGTAAAATAATTCAATTAAAGATTGAAGCCGAAGCTTTAAAAAAAGAAGATGATCAAGGTTCTAAAGATCGATTAGCAAAACTTAATAATGAATTAAATAGCATTGAAAAAAAGGCTCAAGAGATGTCTGCATTATGGAATGCTGAAAAAAATAAGAGATTAAAAATAAATGAAATTAAAAGTAAAATTGAACAAGAAAAATTTGAATTAGAAAAAGCTCAAAGAGAAGGAAATTTAACAAAAGCAGGAGAAATTTCATACGGCAAAATTCCCGAATTGCAAAAAGAGTTGTATAGTCTTGAAGAGTCTGTTAAAAGCGATGATTTAATGCATGAAGCAGTTACTGAAGATGATATTGCCCAAATTATTGCCAAAATTTCTGGAATTCCTGTTGATCGGATTATGGCTAAGGAAAAAGAAAAATTATTGCAAATTGAGAATCTTTTAAGAAAGAGAGTTGTAGGTCAAGATAATGCTTTAATTGCTATTGCAAATGCAATTCGAAGATCTCGAGCAGGGTTACAAGATGCCAAAAGGCCAATTGGCTCATTTTTATTTTTAGGTCCAACCGGGGTTGGTAAAACTGAGGTATCAAAAGCCTTAGCAGAATTCATTTTTGATGACGAATCTGCAATGCTTAGAATTGATATGAGTGAATTTATGGAAAAACATGCAGTAGCTAGACTTATTGGTGCACCTCCTGGGTATGTTGGATTTGAAAAGGGTGGTGTTTTAACTGAAGCAGTTAGACGTCGTCCTTATCAGGTAATTCTTTTTGATGAAGTAGAAAAAGCCGATCACGATGTTTTTAATATCTTGCTTCAAGTTTTGGATGATGGAAGGTTAACCGATTCTCATGGTCGAGTTGTTAATTTTACAAATTGTTTAATTATTCTAACTTCTAATCTAGGATCGCAATTTCTTCAGCATCTAGAAATTGATGACGAAGATGAAGAAAATATTAATTTAAAGAAAATTGATGAAGCTCAAGATAAGGTTATGGAAGTTGTTAAAAACCATTTTCGTCCAGAATTTTTAAATCGTCTTGATGAAATAATTATTTTTAATAAATTAAGTCGAATTAATATGGAAGCAATTGTTGATGTTCAGTTTACTAGACTTGCCAAGAGATTGAGTTTAAAAAATATTAATTGCCATTTAGATGAATCTGCTCGACATTATTTGGCAAGTAAAGGTTATGATTCAAACTATGGAGCTCGTCCATTAAAAAGAGTTATCCAAAGGGAAATTGAAAATATTCTTGCCCAAAAAATATTGCAATCAGAGTTAAGGGAAGGGCAAGAAGTTCTAATAAAATTTAGCTCTGAGAAATTAGAATTTATTATAAAATAAATGACTAAATTAAATAATAAATTACCAAAAGTTTTGGTTATTGCAGGATCAGATTCATGTTCTGGAGCAGGAATTCAAGCAGATTTAAAAGCAATAACCTTAAACAATGTTTATGCATCAACCGTTGTTACTTGTTTAACCGCTCAAAATACCCAAAAAGTTTATGAGGTCCTTGAAACTCCTCATAATTTTTTAAAATCACAATTGCAAGCAGTGTTAAGTGATATTGAATTTTCAGTTATAAAAACTGGAATGCTTGTTAGTCAAGAAATTATTAACTGCATAGCTGAAGAATTAAAAAAAATTTCCTATAATTTTAAGTTGCTTATAGATCCAGTAATGGTTGCAACATCTGGTGATATTTTACTGCAAAATAATGCTATTGAAGCATTAAAAACAAAGTTGATAAGTAAGGCTTTTTTAGTAACTCCAAATATCGATGAAGCAGAAATTTTGGCTGATATGCCAATCAAAAATATTGAGGATATGAAAAAATCAGCTTTGCTTATTAAGAAAATTGGGGCAAGAGCAGTTTTAGTTAAAGGTGGACATTTAAATTTTAGTGATAAAAAAATTCACAGTGTCTTGCTAGATGAAAATAATCAATTTACTTTAATTGCTAATGCTAGGGTTGATGTTGATAAAATTCATGGCACTGGTTGCACATTGGCTAGTGCAATTTCCGCTAATTTGGCGAAAGATTTGGATTTGATTAATTCATGCCAAATTGCTAATAATTTTGTTTACAAATCTGCTCAAAATTATCAAATCATTGGCAAGGGAAGTGCGGTTCTCGGCTTTTAATTTTTTGAATTAATGATCAATTTTGGTTATGTAAAATAATAAAATATTATAACCTAATTAAATTAAGATATTTAGTTATTTATTTTATTTTTTATCTACACTTGATAAAAAAATTAAATAATTTTTTTTACTTAATTAAAAAATCAATAAAAAATTTTATTTACTTACTAATCATAATTTTTGCAACATCAAGCATTCTAACCGAGAAAGCCCATTCGTTATCATACCATGAGCAGACTTTAACTAAATTATCTTTGATTACTTTAGTTTGAGTTGCATCAAAACATGAGCTGAATGTTGTATGGTTAAAATCAATGGAAACCAATGGTTCTTCAACATACTGCAAAGCACGTTTTAAGTTACCATGTAAAGACTCTTTAATAGCAAGGTTAACTTCTGCAATTGAAGTGTTTCTTGAGGCAATAAAATTTAAATCAACCATAGAAACATTTGGAGTGGGTACACGGATTGCTACTCCATCAAGTTTGCCCTTAAGCTCTGGTAAAACAAGCCCAATTGCTTTAGCAGCACCTGTTGAAGTGGGGATTATTGACATGGCACAAGCCCTAGCTCTTCTTAAATCTTTATGAGTATTGTCAACAATATTTTGATCATTTGTATAGGCGTGAACTGTTGTCATAACTCCTTTTTCAATACCAATTTTGTCATTTAAAATTTTGGCAATTGGAGCAAGGCAATTTGTTGTGCACGAGCCAATTGAAATAACTTTATCGTCATTGGTAATCTGACTTTCATTAACTCCAAAGACAATTGTTTTAACGTTAGTTTCTTTTGCAGGTGCAGAAATAATTACTTTTTTTGCACCAGATTCGAGATGTTGGCTAGCATCTTCAAGCGAAGTGAATGCTCCTGTGCATTCAAAAACCAAATCAATATTCATTTCATGCCAAGGAAGTTTTTTAGGATCGCGTTGCGAACATAATTTGATCTCCTTGCCATTGATAAATAGTTTGCTATCATTGACTTCAACTTTATGATTAAATTTGCCATGAACTGAATCATATCGCAAAAGATGTTGTAAAGTATCAATAGGTGCAGAAGAATTAATTGCAACTAATTCAATATCATTAAAGTTTTCTTCATAAATTGCACGAACAATTGATCTTCCAATTCGTCCTGGCCCATTAACTGCAATTCTAATAGTCATAAGTTTTAAATTAATTATTTTGATGCTCTATGATTATAATATTCTAGAGCATCACGAAAATCTTGAAGGTTAATTTTGGTGGTAATTTCTTTTTGTTGTCCTTTGATATTAAACCTTAAAAATAAGAAATCACCTGTTTTCATTTGTAAAAATAAATTATTCTTTTGAAAATCTTCAAGAGGAATAAGGCCAAAGTCTTTGGCAGAAATGTTTTTGGAGAGAATTAAATCATTTTGATCAACTCTAATTTTAACAAATGATCCATGAGCAACATTGGGAATTATTATAAAAAATTGATTGGCAAATTTAGCAAAGGGTTGTAATGTAATTACTGAAGAATTATCAAAGAATTTGCTAGCAATTTTACAATGAGCATAGCTCATCATGTCATCAATTTCGCAGATTACTTTCCATTCTCCAAAATTTTTTTCTTCATTTTTAACATCAATCACTTCAGAATTGGCGTTTACTGTAAAGCAAAAAATGAAAAAAAAACTTATTAATAATCTTTTCATAAATTTATGAGTTATTTAATTTTTTCTTTGTTAATTTTAATTTGTATGATAGGGGTTTTTGGATTGTTTTATTTAAATGATTATTTTAAAAAGATAGCCTTTTTATCTGTGTCTCATAGTTCCTTCGTGGTTTTAATTTCTTA
>JBJTWJ010000098.1:0-6241 GCA_046081665.1 Alphaproteobacteria bacterium
GAAGTTAGAATTTTATATTTCCTAATGTTTTAAAGATTGATTTGGTATTATTGCTTTCGTAAACCAAAAAAACTAAAGAGTTTTAATATTAAATTTAATGTCTATAAATTCAGTTCTAAATAAAATCAAAACTGATATTACTTATTGCCCAGAGCAACCGCAAAGTGGGAGCGCTCATGATGATTCTGTGCAACATGGCCAACTAAATCCTCAAGCACCAACTCAAGATAATTCGTCAAATTCTCAATTTCAAAATTCGTCAAATCCTAGTGAATATAGTGATGACTTTAACGATACCAATCCTCAATCAAAAAAAAATTCATCTCAAGAAATTAATGACGAAATTGATTTAAAAAAAAATCGTAATTTTTTAATCGCAACTGTTTTAGTTGCTTGCACCATAGTGCCAATGGTTCTTTTGGGGTTGATGGCTTCTGGAGCGATGAGTGTTTCTTCCTTAATTTTTTTTAACGGCTATGGAGCTTCTGAAGTGGTTTTAGGATTGTTGGCAATTTCGGCGATTTCACAAATTTCCTTGTCGTTTGTTAGTAAGTCAGGAATTGCCAAGGTTGATGAAAGAAAGCCACGAGTTTATGATGGCATAAATCCTTCGGTTGAAGAAGATGTTCGTAATCAAGAATTGAAAAAAAAGGCAGATGAAGAAAAATCTAAGAAAAAACAGGCTCAAGCTAATAAACCACAATCAGATGAAAAAAGTTGGCAAAAAATGATAGGATCTAATAGAAATAAATCAATAACAAGACAAAGATAATATTCAGCCTAAAGATTTAACAAACCCCGAATAATTATATTGAAGATTTATCAATATCCCCAAAAATTATTTTTAAAATTTTTTACAATAAAATTTTTATGAAGCTGTTCCTGATCTTCAGAAAGTGAAAAATTCCTAAGTGGAAAATTTTCAACTTTTTTGGTAGTAAAAATAGTTAATAACTCACTATTTTTGTTATCTTCTTTATTTTCTGTTAATTGTTGTGAAGATTTATTGTCGTTGCCAAAAATATTAGTTTGTGCCCCACCCATTAGTTCAATATAAACATCGCAAAGCAATTCAGTATCAACTAATGCCCCGTGCTTTTGACGACGCGATAAGTCGATAGAAAATCTTTTACACAATGCATCCAATGAGTTTGGTGATCCGGGAAATTTGTTACGAGCAATTTGCAAACTATCGCAAACGCGGTTACTGTTTATAATTGGTCGATTAAGATTTTTTAATTCATGATTTAAAAATTTTAAATCAAAACTAGCATTGTGAATAACTAGCAAATCATCTTTGATAAATTCTAAAAATTTATCAACAATGTGATCAAAAAATGGCTTGTCTTTAAGAAACTCGCTTGATAAACCATGGACTCGAAAAGCCTCTTCAGGAACGTCTCTTCTGGGGTTGATGTAGGTGTGGAAAAATTTGCCAGTTTTAACTTTATTAACTAACTCAACGCAAGCAATTTCAACTAACTTGTGACCATCTTTAGGATCAAGACCTGTGGTTTCTGTATCCAGACAAATTTCACGCATCGATATTTTTCTTTAAATTTTTAGGTTGGCAAAATGATCTGCTGGTTTGTTGTTGAATAAAATTTACAACTTCTTTAACGGTTTTTTGGGAAAATTCCTGACTAATTTTGCTAACGCGTTGATGAAAATTTTCTTCGATATTTTCTTCAAAAACTTTTTTGAAAAAATTTCTTAGGCCATGAATTTCATCGCGTTCAAAATTGTGTCTTTTCATTCCCACTAAATTTAAACCCGCCAGACTAGCTCTATCACCCATGACCATGCCAAAGGGAATAACATCGCTTTCAACGCCCGACATTCCTCCAATCATCGCTCCTTTACCAATTCTAACAAATTGATGAACCGCTGATAATCCGCCAATTACCACATCATCGCCCACCTCAACATGACCCGCTAAAGTGGCATTATTGGCAAGAATAACTGAGTTACCAACCTTGCAATCATGGGCAATATGAACCCCAACCATTAATAAACAATTACTACCAATTCTAGTTAGATTGCCACCATCCTTGGTGCCAAGATGAATTGTTACATGTTCACGAATTTTGTTGTTATCGCCAATTATTAGCTGTGAATTTTCACCCTTAAATTTTAAATCTTGTGGAACCAGCCCAATTGTGGCAAAGGGAAAGATCTCATTATTTTCGCCAATTATGGTCTCGCCATCGATAACGACATGTGATTTGAGTTTAGTATTTTTACCAATTCGCACTTTTTTGCCTATAACGCAATATGGTCCAACCTCAACTCCTGCTTCAAGTTGAGCATTGCTATCAACTACCGCAGTTGGGTGAATTGAGTATTGAGAAAAACTATTAGTCATTGGTAATTTTTTTATCTTTATCGACAATCATTGCACTTAGTTGCGCTTCTGAAACCTTAACGCCATCAACCTTAGCTTGAGCTGATAATTTCCAGACATTGCCTCGGTTTTGAATGGCTTCAACATGAAGTTCCAAAACATCTCCAGGGACAACGGGTTTACGAAATTTTGCGCCATCAATTGACATAAAATAAACTAATTTATCTTCAGCTTTAAAATCTTGAGCACAAGTAACCATCAATGCTCCTGCTTGGGCAAGGGCTTCGATAATTAACACTCCGGGCATGATTGGATGATTTGGAAAATGGCCTAAAAAATGAGGCTCATTGAAAGTAACATTTTTAATCGCAACAATTTTTTTATTTTCTTCGAACTCAATAACCTTATCAACCAACAATAATGGATAGCGATGTGGTAAAGAATTAAGAATTTTTTCGATATTTATGGTATTGGCTTTGTTCATATTTGGCAACTTAAAATATATTAATAAAATTTAATTTTTATGCAGTAAATTTAACAATTTTAACTTTAATTGTAAACGATAAATTTAATTAATTTTTTACTTGATTGCAAAGTTTGAATTTAGTAAAATTATAAATCTATGGAAAAAAATTTAGAAAACAAAACAGAAAAAAAAATAAATAATCCTCTAAAGCCTGGAAAAAAAGCTTTAGTTAATATTGATTTAATCAATAAACCATTGTCGCTGACGGGTGCGCAAATAATTGTCAAGGCTTTAATAGAAGAGGGTGTTGACACCATCTTTGGTTATCCGGGTGGGGCAATTTTGCCATTTTATGATGCCTTGTTTTTACAAAATAAAATTCATCATATTTTAAATCGTCATGAACAAGCCTCTACTCATGCGGCCGAAGGTTATGCCCGTTCCACTGGTAAGGTTGGGGTTATCACTGTAACCTCAGGTCCTGGTGCTACCAATGCTATCACCGGTCTTACTGATGCTTATATGGACTCCATTCCCTTGGTCTGCATTTCTGGACAAGTTGCTACTTCAATAATTGGCACTGACGGCTTCCAAGAGGCTGATGTTACTGGTTTAACTAGATCTTGCACCAAGCATAATTATCTGGTAAAAGATGTTAATGATTTAGGTTACATTATTCATGAAGCCTTTCATATTGCTCGAACCAATCGCCCTGGGCCAGTGTTAATTGACATTCCAAAAGATGTACAAAATGCTCATGGCAAATATTTGGGTAAACCTGAGGAAATAAATCGAAAATCTTATAAAGTTTTAAAACGCCAAGTTAGCATTGATCACTCGCAAATTGATGATGCTATTGAGTTGATGAAAAATGCTAAAAAGCCAATTTTTTATGTTGGCGGTGGTTTGATTAATTCTGGGCAAAAGGCTTGTGAATTGCTTAGAGATTTGGTTAAAGTAACAAACTTTCCAATCACTCAAACCTTGATGGGCCTTGGGGCATTTCCAACTAGCGATCATCATTTTCTTGGTATGCTGGGCATGCACGGAACTTACGAGGCCAACATGGCTATGTATGATTGCGATGTGATGATTAATCTTGGGGCTCGTTTTGATGATCGCGTTACCGGAAGAGTTGCTGGTTTTTCTCCAAACTCTAAAAAAATTCATGTTGATATCGACCAATGTTCAATCAATAAAATTATTCAAGTTGATGTTGGCATTGTTGGTGATGCTGAAAATGTTTTGCAGGCGATGCTTGATAAATGGCAAAAGTTAAAAAATGTTAATCAAGATAACACCAAAGAGTGGTGGCAAAAAATCAATAAATGGCGAGATATAAAATCACTGTCTTATGAAAATTGCTCAAAAACTATTAAGCCAGAATATGCTATTGAAAGGCTTAACGCCTTAACTAAAGAATATCAGCCTTTTGTTTCAACTGATGTTGGCCAGCATCAAATGTGGAGTGCGCAGTATATCACCTTTGATCAGCCAAAAAAATGGTTAACCTCAGGAGGGCTTGGAACTATGGGTTACGGCGTTCCATCCGCTCTTGGTGCTCAAGTTGCTAACCCCAAAAGTTTGGTGATTTGCGTTAGTGGAGATGCTAGTTTTATGATGAACATGCAAGAGTTGGCAACTCTTAAGCAATATAATTTGCCTGTTAAAATTTTCATTCTTAATAATCGCTATATGGGCATGGTTCGTCAATGGCAAGAGTTAATCTATGAAAAACGTGAAAGTCAGTCTTATATGGAATCATTGCCAGATTTTGTGCTCCTTGCCCAAAGCTTTGGTATCCTTGGAATCGAGTGTGATAATGTGCAAAATCTTGATCAAAAAATTTTGCAGATGATTAATCACCAAGGGCCAGTATTGTTTAATTGCGTTGTTGATAAATCAGAAAATGTTTTTCCGATGATTCCAGCTGGCAGTGCTCACAACGAGATTTTACTTGGCAGTCAAGCCAAAAGTTATGTCACCAAAGACATTAACGCCGTTTAGAAATTATCCTAAAATTATTATAAAATTATTATAAATTTTAAAATGTCTGAGATTATAAAAAAACATGTTATAGCGGTATTGATTGATAACGAGTTTGGAGCATTAGCGCGTGTTGTTGAGCTATTCTCAGCTCGCGGTTATAATATCGAAACTCTTTGCGTTGCCCCAGTTGCTAGCGATAAAAAAATTTCGCGTATCACCATTACCACCTATGGAACCGATAAAACCATCGAATTAATTTGCAAATTATTGCAACGAATTGTTCCGGTTCATGCCAGTGCTGAATTAACCAGTAGCTATGGCTATATCGAGCGTGAATTAGCTTTGGTACAAATTATTGGCGATAATAAATTAGTTGAAGATGCTAAAAAAGCTCTGGGCGATATTCGTTTTCAGTTGGTTGATCAAGAAGAAGATTCTTGGGTTTTTGAAATTATTGGCAATTCAAATGAAATTGAAAATGCCATTACAACTCTTGAAAAATATGGTTTAGCAACGGTTTCAAGAACGGGAATTGCTGCTGGATTTAAAGGTAAAAAAAGATTATATTAAATTTTTCTTGATTATAACTATCGGCAATTTTATAATTTGGTTTCTTAAAAAATTAAAATGACGATTTGATAGTTAATTTGTCCTTAAGTTTGATCATGCTAATGTTCGTCCCAATGTTGGTTTAGCATCGCTTAAGCTGATGGTTATTATTTCTAAACTTAATCGTTACAATTGTTAAAATCTGTTAAAAGCAAATAAAACAATCTAAAAGATTTAATTTTAACGAATTTTAATTTTTTCTAATTAAAAAAATATTTGAGGAATTTATGGCTGGAAAACCTAAAGCATCTAAAGCAAAAAGAAGTTCAATTTTATTTAAAATGGTTAGCACTGCTGGCACTGGTTATTTCTATCTTGCTCGTCGTAACCCTAAGCAAAAAACTGAAAAAATGGTCTTTAGCAAATATGACCCGATAGTTCGTAAACACGTTGATTTCAAAGAGCAAAAACTCTCAAGCTAAGAAAATCTTGCTAAGATAATTGGTAAAAATAGTTAGTTAAAAAACTTAGTAAAAAACTTAGTAAAAAACCAAAGCTCTATCAAAAAAACAAGTCCGCTGAAAAAAGCTTATAAACTCAATTCTTGAAAATTAATTTTCTTTTATAAATTTTATAGTCCTGAGTAATTTTTTTTAAAATTAAAGAAATTATACCAAATCAATATCTTTAAATAAAATTATAACAAAATATTTTTGCCAGTCGTGCCTTTAGGCAACGAAGTTTTTTTAGGTCGTGCTAACGCAACGCTCGCGTTTTTTGAGATAAAAATTTTTAAAAAATGAAGCTGTATATCCATACAGCTGAGGCTTTTTAAAGATTTTTAGCCAAAAATATGAAGTTAGAATTTTAATTTTTTTTAAAACTTTTAAAGA
>JBJTWJ010000099.1:0-5687 GCA_046081665.1 Alphaproteobacteria bacterium
GTGGTTTTAATTTCTTACCTTGCAAGAAAAAATATATTATTAGATGAGATTATGACGGTTATTCTTTCAATAATGATTTTATTTTCAATCAATATTTTAATTGGTATTGGTATAGCTCAAAATATAAAAAAATAAAGCGGAATTATAACGTATGTCCATGAGGATTGTTACTGGTTAATTTTTTTACAGAATTTACTGAAGAAGTTGGCATGCGCCTTCTGTATTCCCTAGAAATATCATTTCTTAATTTAGCTGTAAGGTTTTGCATATCATCAAGAATTGATAGTATTAAATTTATTCTTGAAGGCTTTAATTGAACATTATTTAATTGAACATTATTTCTTAAATTATTCATAATTTTGTAGAATTTATAAAATTTATTATATTATTTTTAAAATAATAGAGAATTTAGAAAAAAAAATTTACTTAACCCTAACAACTTTTGGTTACTTTGAGAAAATTACTTTCAATTGTCAGTTAATTATTATTTTAATTATTTGCCCTGATTTTGTTATCCTGATTTAATTATTCTGGATCAAAATGAAGAATTAATTCTTTCCAGACCTCATATTTTTCATTTGGTAAATTTCTCAGTGGACTACAAAGATCTAATGCTTTTTTAACATTGTCAATTAATTTTTTATATTCTAAATGATCTGGATTGCTATATCTTGTTTTATCAATCAGCTGATTTAGATCTGATTCAATATAACCATCCTTGGTAATTCTAACATTTATAACCAAACTTAACTTACTATATTGTTTTGTTTCGCTAATAGCTCTTTTGTAGCACATTTTTAATTGTGATAAAATGTTAGTTTTCTCTTTAATTGACAAGGAACTTCCTTCTAAAGATTTGACATCGGGAGGGATATTTTTAACTAAATTCTCAACTTGATTTTTATTAACTTTAATTTCTGGTTTAATTGATTTATCAATTACTTCATCTGTTGGTTTTGGTTGGGGGATTAGAGGTTTTTCATTATTATTAATATTTTTAGAATTATTGTTATCGTTTACTAGCGAGTTAGAGTTTGTGTTATTTTGCACAGTAGCTGTTTGCTTAAGGGGAGATTTATTTTCAATTTCTTTATTTTTTAGAGATGCTAAATTTTTACTTTTTTCTGGCTCTAATTTGGAATCTAAAACTTGATGAGCATTTTTATTAAGTTGACTTAGTTTTATAGTTGAAAGTTCTGATGCTGAAATTGAGCTACTAAAACCAACTGAAAATTGTTGATTATAACTTTGTGTTATTGACTGTTTTTTAAAATTAACAGCAAATATTATTAGCATTAATGAGTGTAAAAAAATTGAATAAAATATGTTTTTAATCATTTTATAATTTCTGTAACAAGTATTACTTTGCTAAAACCAATTGAGCTAATAGCACTAACCACTCCCATAACTCTGCCATAATCAAGGGCTTTATCAGCCTGAACATATATTTTGGTTTCAAGATTGTTAGAGGTTAATTCTAAGAGACCTGAATTCAAATCATTTGCCCTAATTAATTCGTCTTGTAAATAAATTGTTCCATCTGACTTAACCGAAACAGATATTGGAAGATTACTTTCCTGAATTGGGGTTTTTGTTCCTTTGGGAAGATTAATACTAACACTGCTGGTCATCATTGGTGCAGAAATCATAAAAATAATTAACAACACCAAAAGTATGTCTACAAAAGGAGTTATATTGATTTCACAAATTGTATTACGTTTTTTATGAGTTGATTTTGCTGAATTTGAAATAGCCATGAATGGGTGTATAATAAGGTTTTACAATATTTCAATTCTAAAATTAAAATTTTAATAATTGAGGCATTTTAAAAATTATTATCTTTAATAATAAAAAATTTATTTGGAATTGAACTTGGAAATTCAATATTTTCTAGAGATACTGAAATTATCTGACCAAGGTCATTTTTAACTTCCATTTTTATAAATTCTAAAGGATTAATCTTAAAAATTAAACTAAATTCACCTGCATCTTTACGATTTTTTTTAAGTAGTGAAATTTTGATAATATCTTGATTTTTTTCAATATTAGTTATCTCAATATCCTTGCTATTAAATGCGATATTAGGCCTAGTTAAGAAAGATGCTGGAGTTGTATTTGTGCTCAATCGTGAAATTTCATCTAATTCAATATCATGGTAAGTAAGTATTGAGCCATTTGCAACAATTACAACTTTAGGTTCTGCAAGATATTCAATGCGCATTTTTCCCGCTGATTCCTTATTTCTAGATAGATAAAAAATTCCCTCAACCTTTGATTCATCTATGTTCTGAATAAATCCTGCTTTTAAATTTCGTATATTATTCAGAAATTCTTCGATTTGAGAAACTTCGGTTTGATAAATTTCTAGTAATGCTTCTGAGGTTTTGCTCTGAGATAGTGATGACTTTGATGATTTTGAAATGCTCTTCTTATCTTCTTGGGCGTTAACAGATTTTGAATAAAAAAAGCTTAATGGCAAAGAAAAAAAATAAACAAGAATTAAAATTTTTTTAAGATAATAATTCTTGTTAAATTTTTTTAAACTACATGTCTTTAGCATGATATGTTTTTTCATCTAATCCACCTTCTGTTTTATCTACAATCAAAGTAATAGCGCTGTCACCTGTGATATTTATAGTTGTTCTAACCATATCTAAAATTCTATCAACCCCTAAAATAATGCCAATTCCTTCAACAGGAAGACTAACAGAGGTTAAAACCATGCTCATAAAAATAATTGATCCACTAGGAATACCTGCTGCACCTATTGAACCAAGAGTGCAGGTCAAAACAAGCATTAAGTAATTATGATATGTTAAATCAATTCCATAGGCTTGAGCAAAGAATAATGCACAAATACCAAGGTAAATAGCAGTTCCATCCATGTTAATACATACGCCAAGTGGTAACAAAAAATTAGAATTAGTTTTAGAAACTCCCATACGATCTTGCAATTGAGTCATTGCTGTAGAAAGAGTTGCTTTACTGCTTGAGGTTGCAAATGCTAATGACTGGGTCAAAAGAATTTTTTTGTAGAAAGGTAATGGTGAAATTCTTGCAAAAAATAAAATCATTAAACCAAAAATAATATATTGAAAAGCACATGCTGAAAGAACAGTTATAATAAGTTTTGCAAGAGCTTCAAGGATATCAGTACCTTGAGTTCCTATAACCCAAGCAATGAATCCAAATACACCTAGAGGAGCAAGCTTAATAATAATTTCAATCATTTTAAAACTGACTTGTGACGCACTATAAATAATCTCTTTTAATGGACGAGCTTTTTCACCTACAATATTTATCACTATACCAGTGAAAATTGAAAAGATAATAATTTGTAGAAAATTATCAGTAGCCATGGCATTGATAGGGTTGGTAGGAATTAAACCAATTAAAAACTCCGAAATTGTTGGAGGTGTTTTATTAGGAAGAACTGTCGGTTGACCATTGGTTTGAAGGATAGAACTTAAATCAACTCCTGCTCCAGGTTGAAAAAGATGACCAGCTGTTAAACCGATAATCACCGCAAATACAGCAGTTAAAATATAAGCACTGAAGCCCTTAATACCAACTCTAGTGAAATTACCTTGACCATGCATTGAAGTAATTCCAGAAAGTAGTGCAAAAAATATTAACGGCACAATTACCATTTTAATTAAAGTAATGAAGACTGTACCAAAAATTTTAAGATTTGCTGCCTTATCTTTAAGAAAAAATCCAGCAATTATCCCAAGTATTAGTCCAATAAGAACTTGTTGCCATAGTTTCATAAGCGTAAAATTTTAAGTTAATAATAATTTGTTATACCAAATCCATCTTTTATTTCATGGGTAAAGAAGGACAATAATCATAGAATTGTCTATTCAAATGATAGCTAACAGCAATAAAACTGGTAGAGAAATTTGATAACAGATTGATAGGTGTAATTTTTAATACTATACACTACAGCGAATTTAAAAAAAAATTGCAACTATTTTTTTTTAGATGTATTAATTGCTTGCAATTTAAGTATTAAAAAATAATCTTGAGTGAGATCAATTCTGTTATTTTAAGTTGAAATTATTGGTTCAAATCCTCATTTTATCTATTTTCTGCTTAATTTTAGACAGTTAAAGACAAAATAATTTTTTATCTTGATTTTTCAAATTATTTTAAGAAATTAATTTTTGTTTTGACTTTTAAAAATTTATCATAATTTTTGTAATGCCTAATTTTGTTTAATTTAATTACTATTAACAATGAAGAATACAATTCGTACTATCTTATTTTTTACGCTATTAACATTTGCAACAGAATCATTCTCTGCAACTCGTTATGTTTCAGTTGGAACGGGAGCAATAACGGGTGTATATTATCCAGCTGGTGGAGCAATTTGTCGTTTATTAAATCGTGGCAGAAAAGCTCATGGAATTCGTTGTTCAGTTGAATCAACTGGTGGATCAGTATCTAACCTTAATGCCATAAGAAATGGAGTAATTGATTTTGGAATTGTTCAATCTGACTGGCAATATAACGCATTCAATGGAACTGGTTTTTTTGCAGATCAAAAACCATTTAAAGAATTGCGTTCAGTTTTTTCATTATACACTGAAACCTTTACTATCGCAGTTGCAGAAAAATCAGGCATAAAAAAATTAGATGATATTGTTAACAAAAGGGTTAATTTTGGACCTCAAGGTTCTGGTATGTATGCAACTATGGAAGTTTTGATGTCTGCTAAAGGTTGGACTAAACAAAGTTTTTCAAACATTACCTACCTTCAACCATCAGAACAGCCCAAAGCTTTATGCGAAGATAAAATTGATGTCATGATATATGCTTCAGGAAATCCTAACGGTGTTCTTCAAGAAGCTACTCAATCTTGTAAGGTTAGAATTATTCCTATTGATCGTGAAACAATTGATAAACTTTTACAAATTAATTCTTTTTATGTAAAAGCTGTAGTTCCTGGAGGAATGTACGCTGGAAATCCTAATAATGTTGAGACATTTGGAGTTAAATCTGCAATTGTAACATCTGAAAAAACTAATTCTGATGTTGTTTATAACTTAACCAAAGCAGTCTTCGATAATTTTGATAACTTTAAAACTTTACATCCAGTATTTTCAAATCTTAAAAAAGAAGATATGCTTAAAGAAGGAAATTCTGCACCATTGCATCAAGGTGCTATTCGTTACTTTAAAGAAGTCAAATTAATGAACGAGTAATATTTAAATAAACTTGCTTTAATAGGATTAATTCATATTAATTTTTTAAATAGCTTATATTGACTATCAATCAAAATTATTTCATTAAGTGATTCTTGTCTATCGACAATTTTTAGTTTTATTCTCGCTCATAATTATTTCATGTGCGAGCATAAAACCTATTATTCAGAAAGATGACCGTTACTACTATTATGGCAAAACAAGGGTTGACGAAGAAGTGCAAATTTGCCTTGATGAAGCAGATGATATGATTAGTAACGATGATTTAAAAGAAACTTACTATATAGGCTCAGATGGGGTAGTTAATTCTCTTGCGTCATCATTATCTCAAGTAATTCAAGGTCAAAGTAATTTTGCAAATAATATGGCAGTTGGTTCGATTAGAACCTCATCGCAAGTTGTTTCAAGTGGAATTTCTAAAATTCGTGATAAAAAAATAGATCCCAAAAGAATTAAAAAAAATTTTGTTATAATTTGCTT
>JBJTWJ010000100.1:0-26729 GCA_046081665.1 Alphaproteobacteria bacterium
TCAAGCGTTAACTAAAAACTTAAAAAAACAAAGCGAAGCTAATAGCAAATATCCTGATTGCAAAAGATATTCTTTTCGTTCAGAAACTTTTAAAAATTGTGCAAAAGCAATTGAAGATAACAAGCAGTGCTTAGCTAAAATTCCCGAACAGATTTATAAAAAAGATGGTCAAGAAAAGATTTTATGTCAAAAAAAAGTTTATGATAAATATGGCGATGAGTTGTTAATAGACTATGATAAAAAACAACAAGAAATAATTAAAAATAATTATAATGCTGATACTGCTAATGGCAATAACTTAGAATCGCTTGGCTTAAATCAAAAAATGTTTGTCGTTGAAAGTAAGGCTAAACTTGATGAAAAAAACACTTTAGAAAATGATCAAATATCTTTAAAAGAAAGAAGGCAAAAAATCAATTCACGAACCGAGTTATATAGCAAGAGTGAATTAACGAGGTTGCGTAGAATCTTCATCAGCTCTTGTCAAAAATCAATAAATCAGATAATTTATCAATATCGTGATAAACTTTTTGAGGATTGTGATAAGCTTTTAGAATATGATGAAATTGAAGATGAATAATACCATTTCCGGTTAAATAGGGATGATAACTTCGCATACAAAATGCTATGCCTAGGTGACTAGTAAATAATACCAATTCAATATCTAAAACTTTTTTAAATATTGAATTGGTATTATAGCTCTTGCAAAACAAGGCTTAGTGGTTTTAAAATGGCTATAGACGCATTGCAAATAAAAAAAGTTGTAATGACATAAATTTATTTATAATTAAAAATCTCAATCATTATGAGCAACGCAGGGCAAAATTTTTCTGAACAATTTTCGCAATTACTGGCAAATAATTCGCCACAGCAATTAGAAAAAATTTTTAGCAAATCTTGGCCATTTGAAGAAGCTCAAAGAATTTATAATAAAATTCACGGCAAAACTCCTGATAAAGGTTATGTGTTGTTTGAAACTGGTTATGGTCCATCTGGGCTTCCCCATATCGGTACCTTTGGCGAAGTGGTTCGCACTTCGATGGTTAGATTTGCATTTTCGTTAATTGCTCCGCAAATTCCTACCAAAATGTTTTGCGTTTCTGATGATATTGATGGATTACGCAAAGTTCCAGAAAACTTGCCCAATGCTGATTTAATCAAAGCCAATTTAGGCAAGCCTTTAACTTCAGTGCCTGACCCCTTTGGCACTCATCAATCTTATGGTCATCACATGAATGCAAGGCTGAGAAGCTTTCTTGACTCATTTGGCTTTGAATATCAATTTATTTCAGCTACTGAAAAATATCGCTTAGGAGCATTTGATGCAACAATGCTTAAGGTTTTAGAAAAATATCAAGAGTTGATGGAACTAATGATCCCAACGCTTGGAGCTGAGCGTCAAGAAACTTATTCACCTTTTATGCCAATTGATGAAGAGCTGGGAATCGTTATCGATAAAGGCGTTAAGGCCATTGATAAAAAGAAAGGAACGGTGATTTATGTTGATCCAAATGGTTGTGAAAAAGAAATACAGGTCACCAAAGGTGGTTGCAAATTGCAATGGAAAATTGATTTTGGAGCACGCTGGTATTCACTTGGCGTTGATTATGAAATTTATGGTAAAGATCATCAACCCAACGAAAAGATTTATCGCAAAGTTTGCGAAATCCTTGGCGGAGAACCTCCTGTCAATTTCACTTATGAAATGTTTTTATCGGATACCGGTGAAAAAATTTCCAAATCTAAGGGCAATGGCATTGCTGTTGAAGAGTGGTTGAAATATGCACCAAGCGAGTCGATGGCGTTGTTTATGTATCAAAAACCCAAAACCGCTAAAAGACTTTATTTTGATGTTATCCCCAAAGCCATGGATGAATATCTAACTTTTGCACAAAATTTTTCTAATCAATCAGTTGAACAAAAAATTGAAAACCCAGCATTTTTTATTCATAACGGACAAGTTCCACAAGATTCACTAAACTTTAACATTAGTTATTCACTATTGCTAAATCTTGCTGGAGCTTGCAACCCTGAAAATGACGAGGTTTTGTGGGGATTTATCTCCAAATATCAAGCTGGTTTAAACAAGAAATCTTCACCACTTTTAGGGCAAATGGTTGATCGCGTAATCAATTATTACAATGATTTTATCAAGAAAAATAAAAAATATCGTCAAGCAACTGATCCCGAAAAATCAGCAATTCGTGACCTTGTCGATTCTTTAAAAAATATCGATGAAAGTAAAAAAAATGATCCACAAGAATTGCAAAATTTAGTTTTTCAAATCGGCAAAAATCACGGCTATGAAAAAAATATGCGTGATTGGTTTTTAGCTCTTTACCAAATTTTACTCGGTCAAGATCAAGGTCCACGAATGGGCTCATTCATTGCCTTGTTTGGCATTGAAGAATTTTTGAAGTTGGTGAGTGATAAGTTGTAATACCATTTCATTCTTTAAAAGTACAAAAAAAATTAAAGATATTGAAATGGTATTAGATTTAATTTTTTTAATTTGATCAATAATTTATGACTAAAATTGCTAGTTTTAATGTTAATTCGATAAACGCCAGATTGCCAAGGCTTTTGGAGTGGTTAAAATATTCAAATCCCGATATTGTTTGTTTGCAAGAATTAAAATGTCTTGAAGAAAAATTTCCTTTTGAAGCCTTGCTTGACGCGGGTTATAACTGTGCGGTGAGTGGACAAAAAACTTATAATGGGGTAGCGATCTTATCGAAATATAAAATTGAAGATGTCGTTAAAACCCTGCCAATGCTTGATAGTGATGAAGAGCAAGATCAGCAAGCTCGTTATATTGAAGCGGTAATCGCTATGCCTAATCAAGCACTGCGTATCGCTTCAATTTATGTGCCAAACGGAGGTAGTGAGTTATTGCCAAATCAAAAACTAGAAGATTCTGCGAAATTTATTTACAAATTAAAATTTTTTCAACGCTTACAAAATCATTTATCGAAGCTTTTAAAATATGATGAAATGCAATTTTTTGCAGGGGATTTTAATGTTGCCATTGACGATTTAGATATTGTTGATCCTAAGGCATTTGCAATGCAAATTTTATT
This sequence comes from Alphaproteobacteria bacterium, assembly GCA_046081665.1. Classification (GTDB taxonomy): domain Bacteria; phylum Pseudomonadota; class Alphaproteobacteria; order Rickettsiales; family UBA1997; genus CAILUF01. The sequence continues at coordinate 3,081 of JBJTWJ010000100.1, forward strand.
TCATCCTCATGAACGTCAGGCGATGCGAAGCATTCTAAATCTTGGCTTAAGCGATAGTTATCGTTTATGTAATCAAGGAAAAAAAGAATTTTCATGGTGGGATTATCGCGGGAATTGTTATGAAAAAAATTATGGGGCAAGAATTGATTATATTTTATTATCTGCTCAAGCCTTGGACAAGTTAGCTTGTGCTGAAATTGAAAATGTTAATGTACGAGATCAAGAAAAAGCTTCTGATCATTGCCCAGTTGTGGTAAATATTTTGTGAGATTAATATAGATTAAAAAATATTTAATTTATAATTAAATATTTTCATAAATAAGACAATTTTTTGATGATAACTTCTTTTAGCAACAATTGTTTGATAAATACAGATTGAATAAAATAATTAAAATTACAATTACAATAAAATATTTTAAGTTTTATTGTAATTAGTTAAACTATTTATTTTATAAAGTAATGAAAGATGTTCTACCAGAAGATCCATCTTCTCCGCCACAAACAACTTTAGCATCATCTCCAACATTAAATCCTTCATCTGAATTAAAACCCAGTTGGGATAAAGTATTTAGTGCGCAAGACATCGGAAGAATTCTTGAATATCATAGAGATCATCCTAAATATTATAATGGTTTTAGGGAGATTATTGGTGAAAAATATTCAGCAGGCAAAGAATATCAATTAAAGTTATCAGAAATTAAATTTCTAATCAATAAAAAAAACATTGAATTAAATTTTGATGATCTGAAGTTAGCTTGTCTGAATCTTCATTATGATTTTGTTGAAATGTTTTTTAGTTGCCTTACTTTAGAGGAAAAAATTATCACATTTAGTTGCGATAATAAAAAAAAGACATTACTTCATCACTTAGCTTCAAAGCAACAGGATGAGGATCCAATACCTAATGAAGAGGATTTGTTAAAAAAAATTGTTGATTTATTGTTAGCCAATAATGTCAACATCAACAGCAAAGATTCAATAAACAAATCTGCCTTATATTATACAATTTTAAAAAATAATTTAGCTTTATTTAAAATTTTAATTAGTAAAAATATTGACAGGCAGAATAATTCTGGCCTTGGTCAAGCCTGTATGGTCAGCGATCCTAACGATATTGATTCAAGCTTTTTTTTAACCGCTATAGATATTGTTTTGAAGGGCAAAAAACATGATAGTTCTTATATTTTTAAAGAATTTCTTGCTCCTTTGTTAAAAGCAGGCGTTTTGATTAATGCAGTTAACGTTAGTAATCAGACTCAGATCAAAAAAAATCATTTAGAAATTGTTGTCAATTTTTTTAATAGTTCTTTAAATCAAGATACTCTAAATCAAGATCTGCAATATCTTCGCGAAATTGCGCAAGGCATTTTAAGCAATCCCTTGAATATTCCAACTATTGCTTTCTTGGCTAATCCAGAGGACAATGTAGAAAATTTTGAAAAATTATTTAGTTTTGGCAAATCATTGATTAATTTTTTGAAGGAAGTTAATATAAAGCAAATTCAATCTGATGCAATCAAAGCAATTCTCAAAGACGAATTACTTTTAGCATTAAGTTATCACAGTAACTCGTTTAATTCTCTATCATCGCCTTCATTTAAAGGAGAGTTAACTAGCTTAAATCCAAATTCATTACCAAGTCATGATAATAAAATTTTTGTTTATCCTCATGGTTTAATTATGAATAAGAATGAAGATAGTTATGATTTGGCTTTTAGTCAAGCGGTTGAATATTGCTTTACAGAAAAAAAAATTAATTTAATGACCAAATTAATGGGATGCGGATGTGATTTAAATGTTGCAGTTTTAAAGAATAAAAATAAACAGCCGGTTAGCTTTGGTGAAGCTTTGGCTAATTATTTTGTTAATGAAATCAGATTATTAGAAACAAAAGAAAATACAACAGAGGATCAGTTAAAATTTAAAAGGTTAGAATTTATAATTTCTTTAATTAACCTAATAGATAAAGGCTTTAACCCTTTTTTAATCCCTGATAAAATTATAATCAATGACGATTCTGAAAAGAAAACTTCAAAAAGAATGCCACAAATATTACAAGATCTTCAAAAGATGAGAAATAAAGAAGTAGATTTTTTTACATTTTTTTCCCGTATGCCTGTTTATAGAACTGGAATTTCAAAGCATCAAAAAATTTTAATTTTATTTACAATAAAAATTCAATATATATATGAATTAAGATCAAAATTAGCAAATATTACTCAGATAATTTTGGATGAAGTTATAAAAGATTCATCTGATACTATTCATAAAGATTTAGGGATTAGAGCAATTAGTCTTTTTGCTAATCCAGGGCAAGTTAAAGAATTTGATGATTGGCTAAAAAATTCAAAAGATGATGATGACAGATTAAAAAAATTGAGAAAAAACTTTTTAGAAGAGTTTAAACAAATAGAATTAGAAAAAGCTGAACTTGTTAAAACCTTTGATAGCGAACTGAAATATAAGATTTTTATTTTACAAAAAATGGATCTCGTAGACTTAGAAAATTGTTATAAATTTGAAATAGGCAAAGAAGAGTTCCAGAGAAAACTAAGGGTGGATATGGCAGGATTTTTTTTAAAATTAGATTTTAATAATGAATATTTTTTAAATGATGATGCCAGCCTTTTAACTTTTAAATTTTCAGAAAATGGCGTTATTTATGACTTTGATGAATTAGTAAAAAAATTTAATATTAAAGAAAACGCAATAATTAAAGAAGATACTTTATTGTTTATTAGATCATATTTAAAAATTGGTTGTGAAATAGCTAGTGAAGATCAAAGAATTGTCGACTTGAAGAAAAAATATTCTGATTTTGCCGCAAAAGCTAGATCTCAACTTAGAGATTATATTCCTGAGGTTTTTTTTGGAGAAGATGAACTTTTTGATAAAATGTTCCCCAGAACTAGCAAGGTTCATAAATTTGAAGGCGATGAAGGATCTTTTTTTGAAACAGATACAGCGTTAGCAAGGGATTTGGAGTTAAAACATGATTATCATTACCCTTTTGCAATAAGAAGTAACGCGTTAGATTCTCAAGAGTTTCATCAGTCAGATCAAGAGCAATCATTAAAATCTGAAAATTTACAAAAATTATTGATGGCTATTTATGGTAAAGAAATTATTGAGATTCAAAAATTTATCAATAAAGATCAATTATTAATTGAGAGTTTTAGTGATTTTACTATGGGTTGTTGTTTTTTAATAAGTTATGATCAACAAAGTAATAAAAGAATTGAAATGCAAAATGAATGTGCAAAACAAGAATTCGTCGAGTCGTATCAAGCATTTTACCAAGAAAATAATTTTAAATTTGTTGCAAATGAGTTAAATTTATTTAAACATTATTTTCATCAAAAACTAGATGAATTGGCATTGCTAATTGCTGATAATGATGAAGTTGGAGTTCGTTTAAATATTGTTAAAAGTAATCTTTATTTTTTATTAGCATTATGTCATGCTTCACGACAAAAAGATTTGCAACAAGTTAAGAACGATATTGAGATAGGATATGGCTTAGGACATGCAACAGATTCAACAAAACCCGAGATTATTAAATCAGTTTTTATTCTCGAGAATTTAACCAAAATTTATTCGCGACAAACAGGGCAATTTAAAATATTGGATTGGATAGAAGAATTACATAAGCAACAAGAAAATAAAGCTGTTGAAAAAATCGAAATAGAATATTCTTTAAAAGAATCTGAAATTGAAAATTCGCGATATTTGTCAATATTGGTTAAAGAATTAGCTGTTTCAGAAAAAACCGCTCTTGAGCCAATTAAAAAAATAAGCAAAGCTGTTCATGAATTTTGTCTGCTTTATTGTCATTTTATTAGCGAAGTGTATCAGGTACAAAGTGAAGATATTGGTCAAGCTAGAAATGTTTATGAAGATAGATTAAAGATAATTAAAAGATTGCAAGATTTTTTGATAAAATCAGATAGCGAAGATCCTCAAAGGTTATTTCAATTTCTTGTAGAAGAAGAAAAGCTTCTCGATTTATTTGGCTATATGGGTAATTCTGAATTTGTCGTAGCAAAAGAGCAATCTCTTGATCCTTTGAATTATTTGGCTGAGATTTTAACTAAGTTTAAAATTAAGAAAAATTGTATTGATGAAGGTTTAAATTTTGACAGTGAAGAGTCATATCGATATAAAGAATTAATCAATGGTTTTTTTGAAAATTCTTTGGTTAAAATTTCTGATCTTAGAAAACAAAATGTTAAAATTTTGAAATCTGCTATGGGAGCTGAAAAAGGACCTGTTCAAGGTCCAGCAAGGTTTGAGAGGTTAGAAAGAGGTTTGGATCGTGTTGAACAACGATAGGGTTTTTAAGTTGCATAAAACCTATCGTTTTTTTTAAAATTTTACAAATAACTTTAAGTGGCAATATTATACCATTTCAATATCTTTAAAAGTGCAAAAAAAATTAAAATTCTAACAAATTTTTTTTAAAGTCGTGCCTTAAGGAAACGCTCGCGTTTTTTGGCTAAAAATCCCTAAAAATTTAATCAGTCATGCTAACTTTAGCAACATAACCTCAGCTGCATATCCATACAGCGTAAGGCCTTGACGCTTCCGTTAGTACGACTGCCTAAGGTTTAGAGATTTTTAGCCAAAAAGATGAAGCTTAATTTACAAATACCTAACTGGTTCATTTATTAGTTGAAATGGTATTAGATGCGACTTTAAAAAAATTTTGTTATAATTTTTTTAAAGATATTGAAATGGTATTATTTTAACTTGGATTTTAAGGCTATTTTATAATAATTTTTCCTTGGGCAGTTTTTTGGTGAAAATCACCATAAAATTTATATTCCCCAGCCTTGAGTGGTTGAATATTGATAGTAATTTTTTTACCAGCGCCAACTAATTTTTCTTTTTTTAAATCATCGCTTTCAAATTCTTCGATAGTATTGTCAAGGTTTTCAATAATAAGTTTGAAGCCTTGATCAGCTTTAGCTTCAATTTTATCGGGAACAAATTTATGGCCTTTAATTTGAACGATAAATTCATTTTTTGAATTATTTTCTTGACCATCTTGTGCAAAAGAATTTGTCAAAGTGCTCATGTAAATGCTTGATGAAGCTAGTAACAGGGTTAATAAAATTTTTTTCATAAATTAATTTTTAGATAATAAATTTAATAATTGATTATTTAAAAATAAAGCTTTTAACAAATCGTCATAAATTATAATAGTTTATGACGATTATTAAATGTTTATGTTAATTTAAACAATTTATAATTGGTTATTTGACCATTGAAGCAACTTCCTCGGCAAAGTTATTCTCTTTCTTTTCTACACCATCACCAAGAATAAATAGTTTAAAGTCAGTTATTGAAGTTTCGCCATGCTCCTTGCCAAATTTAGCAACTAGGTCTTTGATTTTAATCTTATCATCCATAACAAAAGGTTGCTCAAGCAAAACTACTTCTTCGTAATATTTGCGGATTCTGCCCTCAATCATTTTGTCGATGATGCTTTCAGGTTTGCCAGAAGCTCGAGCTTGCTCTTTAAGAATTTCGCTTTCGCGAGCTAGCTTACTTGGATCAACTTTATCGATAGTTAAAGAATCTGGTTTGCTAGCAGCAATATGCATAGCAATTTGCTTGCCCAAATCTTCAACTTTAGCCTTATCAGCTTTGCTTTCAAGGCTAACTAAAACACCGATTTTACCCATGTTATTAGCGATAGAGTTGTGAATATAGCTAACAATTATTCCGCTATTAACCTTGGTATTAGTAAGTCGACGAATTTGGATATTTTCGCCAATTACTCCGATTTGGTTTTTAACTTCTTCGTCTTTACTAGCTTGGAATTTGGCAATATCTTCACCAAAACTCAAAGCTTCTTTAACAATTTTTTTAACAAAATCTTGGAATTTTTCGTTACGAGCTACGAAGTCAGTTTCAGAGTTAACTTCAATCATGGTTGCATGATTGTTGTCAATGTGAACAGCAATTACGCCTTCTGATGTTGCGCGATTTGATTTTTTAGAAGCTGAAGACAGACCTTTTTTACGAAGCCAATCAACGGCTTTTTCGAAATCGCCATTATTTTCTGTTAATGCTTTGTTGCAATCGCTAATGCCACAGCCTGTAGCTTCACGAAGATCTTTGATACGAGATAAATCTGCCATAAAGTTTATTGTAAATTTAAGTTATTTAGGTTGTTTTGGATTTTATTAATTTGAAATCCAAATGTTAGTAATTTTTTTATAAGCCAAGTTATGAGATCTTTATTAGGCTTTGCTTAAAGTTATTTTGCAAATCTAAAACTCAGGTTAATTTTGGCTAAATTTTTTTGGTTAGAATTAAACTAAATCTATTTTAAACAACAAGCTTTTAATTGATTTAGTAATGTTTTAACGCTAATATTTAGTTAAAAAATAAAGCACTCATCTATAAATTTTAAAAAATTATAGATGAGGATTTTATAAGATAACTATTTTTTAGCTGTTTTTTTTGTTGGTTTTTTTGTTACCACTTTAACTTCTTCTTTTTTTACCTCTTTTTTTTCTGAAGATTTTTTATCGTCTTTGTTAGATGATTTTTTTTCAGATTTTTTTGCAGTTGCAGTTTTGTTGTTATCTTTATCCGACTCTACAGAATCTTCGTCATTTGCTTCGTTATCAGATTTTTTAACAGTTAATTTTTTCTTTTCAAAATCTTTGTGCTCTTGCTCTTTTTTATCATTTTTTTTGCTTTCAGATTTTTTAAATTCATTTAATGACTCGGAGATTGAATCATTATCAAATTTAGAAATATCAATACCCGAGGCAATCATATTTTCTTTAATTCCTGAGATGATAGCATCAGAAATTAATCGACAATAAAGTTTAATTGATTTTGCAGAGTCATCATTACCTGGAATTATATGATTTACATTGTCAGGATTGCAATTGGTATCAACAATTGCCATGATTGGAATATTAAGTTTACGAGCTTCAGCTATGGCTAGTGCTTCCTTGTTGGTATCAATAACAAAAATCAAATCAGGGTAACCACCCATATTTTTAATTCCTCCAAGATTTTGCTCAAGCTTCATTCTCTCTCTTTCAAGGACCAATTTTTCTTTTTTGTTGTAACCAACTTCAGTATCAGAAAGTTGTTCTTCAATTTTTTGAAGAGTTTTGATTGACTGAGAAACTGTTTTCCAATTGGTAAGCATTCCACCTAACCAGCGAAAATTTACGAAATATTGACCACATCTTTTGGCTGACTCAGCAATTGGTTCGCTGGCCTGCTTTTTGGTAGCTACGAATAGAATTCGACCATTATTTTTAGCAATTTCTTTAACTAATTTCAAAGATTGATTAAGCAAATCTTTGGTTTTGTTGAGATCAATAATGCTGACATTATTTCGAGTAGTAAAAATATATTTTGACATTTTTGGGTTACGACGCATTGACTTGTGACCGAAGTGCACACCAGCTTCGATTAATTGGCGTATGGTGAAGTTAGGTAAATCTTTAGACATAAATTATTAAATTTTAAGTTTGGTTAGTTACCAAATAGTGAAAACTAAATTCTATTTTTAAAAAATTATCTAAAATTAAATTTTATAAATTTTTTTTATTAATATTTTTAAAAAATGAATTGAGTAAAATCTGAAAGTTAAGGTTAAGAGAATTCGTAAGGAGTAAGTTGGCAGTATGTGTTTTTAGGACTTAAACATTTTGCCAGATAGATTTCTTACTAGATTCTAAACTTGATACTTGCAGACACCAAAATATCACTATTTGTGAAATATAAATTCTGATAAATTTTGTAATTTTAAAGGCTTAAGATTCTAAATTTATTTAAAAAATAATAATTTCTAATTGCTTAGAAATTATTTAAAATCTTCAGGCAATTTGCTCACAAATTTTTCACAATTACTGCTAATTTTATTTATTGATTCTTCAACTTGCAAGTAAAATTTTACAAAAAATTATTAGTTAAAGGCTAGTATTATGAGGCATAAAATCATTATTATCAAACTAAGGTAGAGAGTTATAATTAAATTTTTATCATTAAAGTTAAATAGTTTTTGAGGACTTGTTGCTTGAAGAGTGGTTTTGGAATCGCCAACAACTTTTTCACCTTCAATGGTTTTATTTTTGTTTTTGAGGCGATTAATAAGTTTAACAATAAATAATTTGTAGATTATGAACAGAACAATTGGGACAAGGGCTGGCCAGATTTTTAAAAAAATTTTTAGTAGCATAATTTAAGATTTTGTTAATTTAAATTTGATTTTTTAAATTATTAAATAAAAAATGAAGATATTATTTAGTTTAAAATTCTCAAGTTAAAATAGATTAAATTATCAATTAATATTAAAAATATTTAAATAATTTATTTGTTGTTAAGATTTAAGCTAGATTTCGTAAAGTTAATTTAATTTAAAATTTATGATTATTTATCCAGCTATTGATCTAAAACATGGCAAATGTGTTAGGCTATATCGTGGTGATATGAGTTTTGCAACTGTATTTAATGAAGATCCCGTTTCACAAGCCCAAGAATTTGCATCGCTTGGCTTTCAATATCTTCATATCGTTGATTTAGATGGAGCACTTACAGGTCAATCAGTAAATTCAGCAATTGTTAGTGAAATTGTCAAAAAAAATAATATTAAAGTACAACTTGGAGGGGGAATTAGATCGATTGAAGACATTGATCACTGGTTTAAAATTGGGGTCTGGCAAGTTATCCTTGGTACGGTTGCTGTTAATAATCCAGATTTAGTCTTTCAAGCTTGCGAAAAATATCCGCAAAGAATTATTTTAGGTATTGATGCAAAAAAATCTCAGGTTCTCACAAATGGATGGACTAAGGAATCTAAACATTCTGTTTTAGAAATTGCCAAAAAATTTAGTAACTGCAAATTAGCTTCAATAATTTATACGGACACTTGGCGTGATGGAACCTTGTCTGGCTTTGATCAAAGCGGAACTTTATCTTTAGCTAAAGAAGTTAAAATTCCTGTAATTGTTTCAGGAGGTATTGCCAATATTGACGATTTGTTAGTGATAAAAAATTTACAAAATGACGGAATTATTGGAGCAATAGTTGGCAGAGCTTGGTATGAAAAAAAAATCACAGCCGATAATCTTAGGGAAGCAAAGTTATTGTAAAAGTTGTCTTTCTTGACTTATCAATTCAAACTCTTAAGCTTAAAAAAAATTAAAAGTTTTTGAATCAATTATTAAAAAATAAAATTTAAATTATCATGAAAGTTTATTATGATCGCGATGCTGATTTAAGCATAATTAAAGGAAAAAAAATTGCAATTGTTGGTTATGGCTCACAGGCTCATGCCCATGCCCAAAATCTCAGAGATAGTGGAGTTAGCGAAATTAAAATTGCCTTACGCGAAAACTCCCCGTCAATAGTTAAAGCTCAAAATGCTGGTTTCGAAGTTGTTAGTAATGCCCAAGCTGGGAAATGGGCTGATTTAGTAATGATCCTTACTCCTGATGAACTCCAAGCCGAAATTTATAAACAAGATTTAAGAAAAAATATGCGCAAAGGAACAGCTCTGGCTTTTGCTCACGGCTTAAATATTCATTTTGGTTTGATTAAGCCACGTGAAGATTTAGATGTTTTTATGATTGCTCCAAAGGGTCCTGGGCATACTGTGAGAGGTGAATATGCCAAGGGAGGAGGTGTGCCATGTTTAGTAGCGGTTGCCCAAGATCGCTCAGGTGATGCTTTAAAAATTGCTTTATCTTATGCCTGTGCAGTTGGCGGAGGTAGATCTGGAATAATTGAAACTACCTTTAAAGAAGAATGCGAAACTGATTTATTTGGCGAGCAAGCTGTGTTATGTGGAGGTGTTACAGCGTTAATTCAAGCAGGTTTTGAAACTTTAACTCAAGCTGGATATGCTCCTGAAATGGCTTACTTTGAGTGTTTGCATGAAATGAAGTTAATAGTTGACTTGCTGTATGAGGGTGGTATTGCCAATATGCGTTATTCAATTTCTAATACTGCAGAATATGGCGATTTGACTCGTGGACCAAGAATAATCAATGCTAAAACCAAAAAGGAAATGGAAAAAATTCTTAAGGAAATTCAATCTGGAAAATTTGTTCGTGAATTTATGAAAGAAAATAAAACTGGCAAACATCATTTTAATGAACTTAGACAGAAAGGTCGAGCACATCAAATTGAAGAAACTGGAATGAAGTTAAGGGCAATGATGCCTTGGATTGCCAAAAACAAATTAGTTGATCAAAACAAAAACTAAATTATGCATAACGATTTAACAGTCATTATTCTCAGTGCAGGAAAGGGCAGTAGAATGAAATCTAGTTTCCCGAAAGTTTTGCACAAAATAGCAAATCGTTCAATGATTGATATGGTAATTGATCAGGCTTTAGAGCTTAATCCGGATAATTTATGTTTAGTCGTTGCCAATGATTTTTTAAATTACAAATCAACTATTTTAAATAATCATCATCAATATTTAACAAAAAATAATTTAAATATTGATTTTGTTGTGCAGGATCAAAGACTTGGGACTGGTCATGCCGTGAGTTGTGCAATGAGTCATTTAAAAAAAAATTCATTAAAACTAAATAAAAAATTTTTAGTTCTTTATGGTGATACCCCGTTAATTAGCTCTCAAACTTTGAAAAAAATGTTAGCCAAGCTTGAGGAATCAAGTCTTTGTGTTTTGGCTTTTGAAGATGATGCAGAAAATTCATATGGCAGGCTTGTAATTGATGATCAGGGTTATCTTCAAGAAATTATTGAATTCAAAGATGCTAACACCAATCAACGCCAAATTAATCTCTGTAATTCAGGAGTTATGGCAATTTCTGGACAAGAAGTTGAGCATCTGCTCAGCAAGATTGATAACAAAAATAACGCTCAAGAATATTATCTCACGGACATAGTTGCAATTGCCCAAAAATTAGGTTTAAAAAGAAGTTTTATTAAAACTAACAATGTTGAGGTTTTGGGAGTTAATTCTCGAGCTGAGCTTGCAAATCTTGAGAAAATTAAGCAAAAACAAATTCGCCAAAATATGTTAGCTGATGGGGTTACTCTGATAGCTGGTAAGACGGTGTTTTTTAGTTATGATACAAAAATTAAAAATGATGTTGTTATTCATCCAAATGTTGTATTTGGTGAAGGAGTAGAAATCGAAAGTAATGTTGAAATCAAGTCTTTTTGTCATATTGAAGGAGCAAAAATAAATTGTGGAAGTGTTATTGGTCCATTCGCCAGAATTCGCCCTAATACTGTGATTGAGCAAGATGTGAAAATTGGAAATTTTGTTGAAATTAAAAAAACGCATATTAAAAAAGGTGCAAAAATAAATCACTTAAGTTATGTTGGCGATGCTGAAATTGGCGAGCAAACCAATATAGGAGCTGGGGTAATAACTTGCAATTATGATGGTCATAACAAGTATCACACAATTATTGGCAAAGAAGTTTTTGTAGGTTCTAATAGTGCTTTAATTGCTCCTGTTGAAATTGGCGATAATTCTTTGATTGGAGCAGGAAGCGTTATTACCAAAAATGTTGCTAAAGATGATCTGGCAGTTGCTAGAGCTCTTCAGAAAAATATTGAATTAGGTGCAAAAAAATTTCATCAAAATAAATCCAAAAAATAATTGTCATTAAAAAATATGCAATATTGTCCAAGAGTAAATCAAGAATTTAAAAAAAATTATTTAGTTTTAACAAGATTGCTTGAATTACCATTAAATTTAAGAGATGTTGTTAAAAAATTTTTTTTGTTAATTATTTTTAGTATTTTACCAATAACTCCTGCATTTGCTACAAAACAAATTCAGGAAGTTAATTATTTTTCATCACTTCGAGCTAATGAAACCAATGTTCGCTCTGGTCCGGGTCAGAATTATCCTGTAAAATTTATTTACAAAGTCAAAGGAGTTCCTGTCAGAGTAATCAGTGAATATGATAATTGGAATGAAATTGAAGATTATGATGGTCATACTGGATGGGTTACGCAAAGTTTATTGACCAAAAAAAGAACATTGATGGTTTACAGCAAAAAACCAACAGTTGAGTTAAGAAGAAAAAAAAGTCTCGATGCCAATTTGGTATATCGTCTGGAAAATTTTGTAATTGGCGAATATGTTAAATGTGAAGACGAGTGGTGTATTATCAAAATTAATGGCAAAAAAGGTTGGATTGAAAAAGCTGATGTTTTTGGTGTTGAAAGTCAAATTAAAATTATCGATCAAGAAGAAAAAAAATCAGCTAGTTTGAATCAGCAAAATTTACCTGCTAAAGCTGATGAAAAAAATCAGCAACAATCAATGCAATTAAGCAATACTAACAGCTTAAATTCAAGTAATGATAAGCTTATAAATTTACAAAAAAATCAGGTTAATGCAAAATCAAATTTAAATAATTCATCAACTAATTACAGATAGCTGATATTTAATTTAAGTTTTACTAAAAAAATTTTGTAATTTATAAATTGATTTAAAATATTTCGTATTAATAAAAAAAATAACCATGTCCAAGTTAAAATTTAAAAGAATTTTGTTTAAAGTATCTGGTGAGGCAATGATGGGTGAACAAGAGTTTGGCCATGAGGCTAAGGCAATTGCGAAGATTTGTCAACAAATAGCTTCTGCCAATCAATTAGGGTGTGAAGTTGCTGTGGTAATTGGAGGTGGTAATATTTTTCGTGGAATCTCTAAAGCTGCTCAAGGCATTGAAAGAGTTACTGCAGATTATATGGGAATGTTAGCAACTTGTATCAATGGTCTGGCTTTGCAAAGTGCTTTAGAAAAAGAGGGAATTGATACTAGAATGCTTTCAGCAATTCCTATGAACAGCGTTTGTGAGCCATATATTAAGCGTAGAGCAGTTAGGCATTTAGAAAAAGGTCGAGTGGTAATTTTTTCAGCAGGAACCGGTAATCCATTTTTTACGACTGATACCGCAGCAGTTTTAAGAGCAATTGAAATGAATTGTGATGTTATTTTGAAAGGAACGCAAGTTGATGGAGTTTACACTGCTGATCCTAAGCTTGATAAAACAGCTACTCGTTATGATACGCTCAAATATATTGATGTTATTAAGCAGGATCTAAGGGTTATGGATCAAACTGCTATAACTCTTGCCAAAGATAACAAATTGCCAATTGTGGTTTTTTCAATTAAAGGACAAAACTCTTTAAAAGAAGTTGTTGAAGGTATTGGCAAGTTTACAATTATTAACTAAAAATATAATATTTCTAAATTTTAAAGAAATGTTAGAAATTGTTATATATATTAACAATAAACTAAAATATTTATGATTAATCAACTTACTGATAAATTAAGAAAAAAAATGGAAGAAACCATTCAATCTCTAAAAAGAGATATGGACAGCATTTCAACTGGGAGGGCTAATCCAAGCCTACTTGACGCAATTAGGGTTGAGGTATATGGAAGCATGATGCCAATTTCTCAATTGGCCAATATTTCTGTTCCAGAAGCAACCACTCTAGCGATTCAGGTTTGGGATAAGGAATCGGTAAAAGCAATTGAAAAGGCAATTTTGAATGCTAATCTTGGTTTTAATCCGATGAGTGAGGGAACAACAATTCGTATTGCTATCCCTAAGCTTAGTGAAGAACGACGAAAAGATTTATCTAAATTGGCAAAAAAATATGGTGAAGATAAAAAAATTGCCTTAAGAAATATTCGTCGAGATATTCTTGATGAATTTAAAAAAAATGAAAAAGAATTAGGCAAAGATCAGGCTCATGGCTTTAATGATATTGTGCAAAAGGTTACCGATGATTTTGTTGCTAAGGTCGATGAAGTTGTTGGGCATAAAGAAAAGGATTTAATGAAAGTTTAGATAATGCTTAAAAAATTAAGAAAAAAGCAAAATAAATCAGATAACTCAAAAGTTCCTCAGCACATTGCAATCATAATGGACGGCAATGCGCGTTGGGCAAAAAATCGAGCCTTACCTTTGCAAATGGGTCATAAATCTGGTGCACAAAATTTAAAAAAAATTTCTCAGGATTGTATTGATTTAGGGGTTAAAATTTTGTCAGTTTATGCATTTTCTTCAGAAAATTGGAATCGACCAAAAAAAGAAGTATCCTACTTAATTAAGCTTCTAGAAGACTATCTTGACAATCAAAAGAATGAGTTTCTTAAAAAAAATATTCGTTTGATTGTTTCTGGTGATTTATCAAAAATTGCAGATGATCTTCGCCAAAAAATTTTGGAAATTACCGAAAAAACTAAAAATAATAAATCTTTAATTTTAAATGTTGCGTTCTCTTATGGATCACGTCATGAAATAATTGACGCAACTAGAAAGATCGCTCTTGCAGTTACTAACAATCTAGTTAAGCTTGAAGAGATTGATGAAGATTTATTTAAAAAAAATCTTTATCAACCGAATATTCCAGATCCAGATTTATTAATCAGAACTGCTGGAGATTTGCGTTTAAGTAACTTTTTTTTATGGCAAGTTGCTTATAGTGAGCTTTATTTTACTAAAGTTTTTTGGCCAGATTTTGCCAAAAAACATCTAATTGAAGCTATTGAAAATTTTAATCAAAGAGAAAGAAGATATGGAACTAGATAAAATCCTTAAAACTATTTTTAAACCACTTATAATTTTATTTAATAAAATTGTTTCACATATTCATTTTCTCGATCCTCGTGAAAACACCAAGCAACGCATAATTACTGCAGTTATTCTTGTGCCAATTGCTTTAATTGCTATTTTCTATTCGAAAGATTTATTTATGTTTATTGCTATTGCTATTGCAATTATGATGACTGCTGAATGGTTAGATATTTCTAGGAATCAAGTTGATCAAAATAAATGGCGAATTATAGGTTTTTTTTATATTCTTATTCCAATTTATTCGGTAATTAAACTCAGATTTTATAGCAGTGAAGTTTTATTCTGGATGTTTGCGGTTATTTGGTCAACCGATATTTTTGCTTTTTTTGCTGGAAAAATGCTTGGGGGAGCTAAGCTTGCTCCAAATATCAGTCCAAATAAAACTTGGTCGGGAATGATTGGGGGAGTTACTGCCAGTATGATTATTGGTTTTATGAGTTCTTTCATGTTTGCAGGGGGGGTAATGTTTTTTATTTTTCTATCGGCATTTTTATCAATAGTTGAACAAATTAGTGATTTATTGGAATCAAAATTTAAAAGAATTTTTGGAGTAAAAGATTCTGGAAATATTATTCCAGGGCATGGTGGGGTTCTCGATCGAATGGATGGCATGATGCTTTTAGCTCCTTTGGTTTTATTTTTAGTAACAATTTTGCCAGCCCGTTTTTAAAAAAATTTTTTTTATTATGAGCGATTTAACAAAAAAATCAAAAACAAAAGAAGTAAACGACCAAAATCCAAGCGATTTTATTGATAATTTAGGCGATGATTATTTTGAAATTGCTGGTAAAAAATTTACCTCAAGATTATTAGTTGGAACTGGAAAATATCTTGATTTTCTTCAAACTGCTCAAGCTGTTGAGGCATCTGGAGCGCAGATAGTTACTGTTGCCTTAAGGCGAGTAAATATTGAAAAATCTGATCAGCCAATGCTTCAGGATTATCTCGATGTTAAAAAATATACTTATTTGCCAAACACTGCAGGATGCTTTACTGCGCAAGACGCAGTCAGAACTCTCAGGCTTGCCAGAATGGCAGGAGGCTGGAATTTAGTTAAACTTGAAGTTTTGTCTGATGAAAAAACTTTATATCCTAAGGTTGTTGAAACGATTAAAGCTAGCGAGATGCTAATCAAAGATGGTTTTGAAGTTATGGTTTACACCTCAGATGATCCAATAGTTGCTCAAGAATTGCAAGATATTGGATGCTGTGCAATTATGCCTTTAGGTGCTCCAATTGGCTCTGGACTCGGCATTCAAAATCGTTTGAATATTGAGTTAATTGTTGAGCAAGCAAAAGTTCCGGTATTGATTGATGCAGGAGTTGGAACTGCATCGGACGCAACAATTGCCATGGAAATAGGTTGTGATGGAGTGTTGATGAATACGGCAATTGCTAAAGCAAAAAATCCCATTGCCATGGCAAAAGCCATGAAACTAGCTGTTGAGTCAGGCAGATTAGCTTTTTTAGCAGGAAGGATGCCTAAAAAAATTTATGGTAACGCTTCTTCACCAGCTGAAGGAAAAATTTCTTTGTTAAAAAAGTAATAAATTCAAAATGATAAATTAATTTAAAAATATTTGTTATGACAACTGAAAACAAACATAAATTTCACCCTTCGATTCTTCGAGCATACGATATTAGAGGGGTTTATAATTCAACTCTCTTCGACAATGATGGTTATTTTTTAGGAAAATGTTTTGCAAGTTTTTTAAAAAATAATCGGCAAGGAAAAATTGTTGTAGCATGTGATGGCAGGATTAGTTCGCCAAATTTAAAAGAGCGTTTGATCCAAGGTTTGCAGTCAAGTGGACTTCATGTTATTGACGTTGGCGTTGGTCCAACACCAATGCTTTATTTTGCTTTATATCATCTTAATTGCGATGCGGGAATTATGGTTACAGGCTCTCATAATCCCAAAGAGCATAATGGTTTTAAAATGATGTTAAAAGATCGACCATTTTACGGCAATGATATTGTCAATCTTTCGCATATTTTAGAAAATGATGATTTTTACGATGGTCAAGGAATTCATGAGCAAATTGATGTTAAAAATGAGTATGTTGCAAGAATTCTTCAGGATTGTCTTTTAGCAAAATTAGAAAGTGAACTTCTTGACGAAGTTGATGAATTTATTCCTGTTAAAAAGCTCAAAATTGCTTGGGACGCAGGCAATGGAGCAGGGGGAGAAATCATGAAAATGCTCGCTGAAAAAATTTATGGTTATCATGAAATTATGTTTGGAGAGATTGATGGAAATTTTCCTAATCACCATCCTGATCCAACCGAGCCAAAGAATTTAACGCAATTGATCGAAAAAGTTAAAGAGCAAAAATGTGATTTAGGGATTGCATTTGATGGTGATGCAGATCGCATCGGTTTAGTTGATAATGAAGGTGAAATAATTTGGGGTGATCAGTTGATGATTTTTTTTGCACGAGACATTCTTGCTAAAAATAAAAATGCTACAATTATAGCAGACGTCAAGGCAAGTAAATTATTGTTTGATGAAATTACTAAAAATTCTGGCAATGCAATAATGTGGAAAACAGGGCATTCATTGATTAAGGCGAAAATGAAAGAAACCAAGGCGTTGTTAGCTGGAGAAATGTCAGGACATATTTTCTTTGCTGATAAATATTATGGTTTTGATGATGCTCTTTACTCGGCAATTAGAATAATTAATATCGTAGCATCAAGCAATAAAAACCTAAGTCAAATGCGTCAAGAATTGCCAAAAACTTTTTCAACGCCTGAAATTAGAATTGATTGTAGTGATGAAAAAAAATTTGATATTGTTGAAAATTTAAAAAAATCTTTAAGAAATAATAAAGAAAATTTTAATGATACTGATGGGGTTAGGCTAGACTCAGATAAGGGTTGGTGGTTAATCAGAGCATCAAATACTCAGCCTGTTTTAGTGGCAAGATGCGAAGGATATTCAGTCCAAAATTTAGAAGATTTAAAGGCAAATTTACGAGAAAAATTGCAAAATTTTTCATTGAAAATTCCTGAGGAATTAAAAATTTAACTTTTAGAAAAGTTATGAAAATAATTGGCATTATTGGAGGAATCGCATCCGGTAAAGATACGGTTGCAAAAATTTTTGAAAGTTTAAAAATAAGAGTTTTTGATGCCGATAAAATTGTTCATGAAATTTTTAAAAATAATCAACAAGTTATTTCCAAAATAACCAAACAATTTCCTCAGGCCAATGAAAACAATGTCATAAATCGAAAAATACTCGGAGATTCGATTCTTAAAAATCCTCAAAATTTAAATAATTTAGAACAAATAATACACCCTATAGTTAGAAATAGCTATCAACAGTTCTTAACTAATGCTATTAATGATAAAGAAAAATTAGTTGTTCTAAACATTCCGTTGTTACTTGAAAACAATCATTATAAATTTGATAAATTAATTGCCATAATTGCTGATGAGCATATTTGCCTAAAGCGTTATCTATCAAGATTAGGTTATGATTCATTTGATCTAAAAGATCCAGAAATTATTGGTTTAACAAAAAAATTTTATTTACTAAGAAGTAAGCAAATTGAAGATCAACAAAGAATTAAATTGGCAAATTATGTTGTAGAAAATAATTCAGATATTTCAAATTTAAAATCAAAAATAATTGAGATATTTAATGAAATTTCCCTTTCCTGATTTAGATAATTTCAAAATAATTTGAACCTAAATCTTTATACCTTATGTGATTAATTAAAAATTTGAAATGGTATAAGACCAGAAAAAAAACTTCGTAGCCTTCAGACGCGACTGGCAAAAATCGCGACTGGCAAAAATCGTGATCGAATCTTGCAAAAAAAATATTTTTAATTTAATCATCCAATTTTAAAGCTGCCAAAAATGCACTTTGCGGGATTTCAACATTGCCAATCTCGCGCATTTTTTTCTTACCTTTTTTCTGCTTATCTAATAATTTTCTTTTTCGAGAAATATCTCCCCCATAACATTTTGCAGTAACATCTTTACGCATTGCTGATACGGTTTCACGAGCAATAATTTTTCCACCAATCGCTGCTTGAATTGCGATAGCAAACATTTGTCTTGGAATTAAATCTTTAAGTTTCAAACAAATTGCTCGACCTCGGTTTTCAGCTCGGCTTTTATGAGTAATAAATGATAAAGCATCAACATTTTCGCCATTAACCATAATTGCCAATTTTGCCAATTGGCTTTCCTCATAACCATCCATTTGCCAATCAAAACTAGCATATCCCTTGGAACAAGATTTTAAGCGATCATAAAAATCATAAACAATTTCATTTAGTGGTAAGCGATAAATTAACATAACTCGATCACCAATATAGCTCAGCTCTTTTTGGGTTCCACGTTTTTGAGTGCATAAATCAAGAACTGCTCCAAGATAAGTTTCGGGGGTCATAATTGTTGCTAAAATCCATGGCTCTTCCATTTTTTCAATCTGCATCGGATCTGGCATTTCACTAGCATTATGAACTTCAAGAACTTCATTATTACGCAAATGAATTTTATAAACTACCGATGGGGCAGTGGTTATCAAATCCAAATCAAATTCTCTTTCCAATCTCTCTTGAATAATTTCTAAATGCAATAATCCTAAAAAACCACAGCGAAACC
Organism: Alphaproteobacteria bacterium; assembly: GCA_046081665.1. Classification (GTDB taxonomy): domain Bacteria; phylum Pseudomonadota; class Alphaproteobacteria; order Rickettsiales; family UBA1997; genus CAILUF01. The sequence goes on from JBJTWJ010000100.1 coordinate 22,325, forward strand.
CATAGCCTAAAGCTGAAGAAGTTTCAGCTTCATATTCAAAACTGGCATCATTGAGATGAAGTTTGGCTAAGGCATCACGAAATTTTTCAAAATCAGAAGCATCAATTGGATAAATTCCGCAAAATACTACTGGTTTGTTTTGCTTAAATCCTGCAAGGGGAGTAGCTGAATCATTTCCGGATAAAACAATGGTATCACCAACCTTGCAATCGCTAACTTGTTTAATCTGAGCATTAATAAATCCAACTTCCCCGGCTTTCAATTCGTCGCAAAAAATTTTCTTAGGAGTAAAAAAACCTACTGAATCAATTTGATATGTTGCATTAGTTGCGAGCATTTTAATTTTTTGACCTTTTTTTAAAACACCATCAATAATTCTTGCCAAGACAATTACCCCAAGATATTGATCATACCAACTATCAATCAATAAGGCTTTTAATTCGCCATCAATATCACCTCGTGGAGCTGGTAATTTTTTAACAATTGCTTCTAAAGTATCATGAATACCAACGCCAGTTTTAGCAGAAACTAAAATTGCTTCGCTAGCATCAATACCAATAACTTCTTCAATTTGGGTTTGGACTTTTTTTGGATCACTTGCCGGTAAATCAATTTTATTTAAAACACAAACAATTTCATGATTATTTTCAATGGCTTGGTAAACATTTGCCAAGGTTTGCGCTTCAACACCTTGAGTTGAATCAACCACTAAAATTGAGCCTTCGCAAGCTGATAAACATCGACTTACTTCATAACCAAAATCAACATGTCCTGGGGTATCCATCAAATTAAGCATATATTCTTGACCATCATCAGCTTTATAATTTAATCGCACTGTCTGAGCTTTTATAGTAATTCCTCGCTCCTTTTCAATATCCATAGAATCAAGGATTTGATTAGTCATTTCACGCTCTTCAATTGCACCACATTCCTGAATTAAGCGGTCTGATAAAGTTGATTTACCATGATCAATATGAGCAACAATTGAAAAATTGCGAATATTTTTTAAAAATGGTTTAGTTGATTTTTCGCTGGTCATTATAGCTGAGTTTAAAAAAATTTAAGTTAGGATAAAAATTGAATTTGACCCCTTGAAATTAACAATTTAGACTAAGAGAAATTATTTTAAACATTTTTTTTAACCTTAAATTTATTAATGATGTCGACTAGTAAGTTACAGCCGGTCAGAGGAACAAAGGATTTATTTGGCAATGAAGTTAAAAATTTTAACCATATCGTCAATATTGCCAAAAAAAATAGCGAGTTTTTTAATTTTGAAGAATTGCAAACCCCAATTTTTGAATTTAGTGAAATTTTTGAAAGAAATCTCGGCGAAGCATCTGATATAATCGCCAAGGAGGTTTATAAATTTAAAGATCGCTCCGATAATTTTTTAACACTACGTCCGGAATTTACAGCGGGAATTGTTCGAGCTTTAATTGCCAATGGGGAATTATTACAGATTTTACCTCGTAAATTTTTTTCTTACGGTCCAATTTTTCGTTATGATCGACCCCAAAAAGGCAGGCAACGACAATTTCATCAAATTAATTTTGAAGTGTTTGGTGATGACTCATATTTTGCAGATGTTGAAATGATCTTATTGGCTAATGCAATTTTAAGAGACCTAGGAATTGTTGATCAGGTTAAATTAGAAATCAATTCCTTGGGCTGTTTTCAAACTAAAATAAAATATGAAGAAGCTTTAAGTGAATATTTTCAAAAATATAAAAATGACTTATCGCTGGATTCACAAATGCGTTTAGAAAAAAATCCGCTACGCATCCTTGATTCCAAGGACAATGGCGATATTGAGTTATTATCTAATGCTCCACAAATAAGTGATTTTTATGAAAGTTCAGCTCAAAATCGTTTTGAAAATATCATAAATTTGCTTGAAAAATTTGCCGTAAAATATCAGATTAATCAAAGATTAGTTCGAGGATTGGATTATTACACTTCAACAGTTTTTGAATTTTCAATGTTTCACGAGGGTGCACAAAATGCAGTGTTAGCGGGAGGAAGATATGATGATCTGGTTGAAAAAATGAGTGCAAAACAAGTAAAAGCAATAGGTTTTGCTGGTGGTATAGAAAGATTAATGCTTCTTAGTAAAAATAATATTTTATCACCAAGACCAATAACAGTTAACTATATCAGTGAAAATGAAAAAATAAGTGCTTTTGAAATCGTTGATCGTCTTCGAAAATCGGGTTTTATTGTTGATTTCTCTAGTGATGGTAATTTTAAAAAACAAATGAAAAAAGCCTCGCAAAATAATTCCCAGTTTGTAGTAATAATTGGTGAAGACGAGTTAAAAAATAATGAAGTTATGGTTAAAGATTTTGATAACGCCAAGGAACAAAGGGTTAAACAAGATCTTTTAAGTCATTATCTCAAAGGTAAACTTTAAAATTATTTCGATGATTTTTTTTAGATTTTTATTAATTTTTTTCACAATAATTAATTTTAATAACCTGGCTTTTGCTGATAGCAAAACCCGAGTTATTGACTGGCAAGAACAAATTACCTTAACACCAGATGGCAAAAAAGGGCAAGTTAGTGTTGAAATGCAAGTAATTAATTTGCCAAAAAATTATCATATTAATTCCTATCAAATTTCTTCATCATCAAAAAATTTAATTGAATTTTCGCAAGTTACCATTGATGGGGTTAAAGCTCAATTTATTCAGAACAGCAATAGTCTGCAGGTTAAATTTAATGAGCCTAAACGCAATCAAGAATTTTTTAAAATTTCTTATAGTTATCATGAAAAATATGCCAAGCTATATCATGAGCTTCGTCAAGAGGCTGTTTATGTTCCAAGTTTTGCAAATTTAGCTAGTTACAAAATTGTTTTTAATTATCCAACTAATTATGATTTATTAACAAGTCATAATCAAGCAACCAAAACTAGAAATGAGCAGATGGTTAGTTTGGTTTTTCAGGGCAATGCTTCCAGTGAAGGTTTTTTAGAAAAAATTCGCTTAACCACAGCTTCTGCCAAATGGCAAGCCACTGTTCGTAACATCATTACTTTAGATAATCTAAAAGGCAGTCTGGAAGCCAAATCCCCAATTTTATTTCGTGACGGATCACAATTAATTGAAAAACAAGAACTAACCTCAAGTCTTGCCTCAAAAGATCGTGGAACCGATAAGAAAAGTATATTTTTTAAATTTAATGTCGATGAAACCATTGATAAAATAGTTATTGAAAACCGAGCCTTAGTGATAACTGGTAAAAAAAATCAAAATAATTTTCAACGCAATCCCTTGAATTATAAAGATTTTTCGAAGGAAGAAGAGTCAATAGTAAGTAGTCTTGTTGACAGGGTAAAAAAAGATCCAAAATATAAAAATTTGGCTCTTTATTCAGCATTAACAATGTTTGTTAATAGTTATATTAAATATGATTTAAGTTATTATGGCAAAGAACCAGCTCTTGAGCAAATTGTTGAAAATCCTCTTGGAGTGTGTAGTGAATATGCCAGATTACTCAATGCCATGGCACGAGTTGCTAACATTCCTGCGATCACCATCAATGGCCTTGCCGTAAATGATAAGGGCGAATTTGAAGCTCATGCTTGGAATGCTTTGTTTGTTGATGGAGAATGGGTTTTTGTGGACCCAACCTGGGGACTTGCAGATGGTAGTGTTAGCTCATCGCATATTTATTTAAGAGATGAAGGTAGCAAAGATATTGAGTTAAAATTTTTTGGTAATAAAGATGCCAAATTAAATGCTGATTTTGAATTTGTTGTTGAAAAAATAAATTGATGATTATTAAAAAATTAATAAAGCAAATTCACTATTAATAAAATCAAGAAATATAATTTTTTAAAAAAAATTAATTTTCCCACTCATCAAATTTTTTCCCCTTACCCCAGCCCTCTCCCCGCTAAGCGCAGGCGAGGGGGTGGCATCGAGTTCCTGACCCCCCCTATGATTCCTTAGGTTTAACTACCGTTAATTTGAAGAAATCCGATCCCCCTCAAGGGGGGAGCTACAGCCTGAAGACTTCTCGAGGTTGTAGATAATGTGTAGGGGTGTAAGCACTCCCACTCAAGTTGCCAATCCCGCTCCCGCTCCCGCTCTCGCTCTCGCTCCTAATCCAGCTCCTGAAGCACCTCTCGGTTCTGGTTGAGGAGGACTGCTAAGTTGACAAATTGAATTATTTCTAAAAAACAAATTAATATTGTCATCTGTTGCAAGGCGATGAAGTCTGGCCCCAACTAATTTTTTGGCATTTTGATTGCCAGTAAAAATCTGATAACTTTGCATATTTTCCTGAAATTTTGCGGAAAATAATTTTATAGATTGTATTTCATCACTTTTAAATTCTTTTTTCAAATCATCGATCTTATTGCCAACTCCTTGATGTTGTTGAGCAAATTTCATTATTT
>JBJTWJ010000101.1:0-8661 GCA_046081665.1 Alphaproteobacteria bacterium
CCATCATTACCTTGGATTGCATAGAAATACCTTTTTTTAAAGGTTTTTTTGGATTAGACCCCTGCTCTTGAGCCTGAGGACCATTGGTTTGAGCCTGAGGACCATTGGCTTGAGCCCCAGCAAATTTATTTGCAAGTCCTATAGCTTTTTCAGCAAGTTGAGGATTTTTTTCAGCAAGACCAAGTGCTCTGCCAGCTAATTCCGCAATTTCATCGCCCTGACCATTAGATTCCCCATTTCCTTTTTTTTGACCTAAATTATCTGAATTACCTGAATTATCTTGAGTCACAATTTTCTCCTCCAAATTATTAAAAAATTTTTTTTATTTTTGCTTAAGATTATTTAAAGCTCAAGGATATTTGAGTTAGCAAAGCAACCAACTGCTTAATATTGTTTTAAAAAGGATAATTTTTAAAAAAAAATTTTTAGAATTTTGCTAATTTTTTTTATAACTATTTTTTATAACTAAAGTATTTTAAAATTAAAAAATCGTAATTAAAAAATTTTTAATTTTATTTTCTCAGCCTTTTAAAACCAGCCTCTAAATCATCTTTTAAATCGCTAACATCTTCTAAGCCAATATTAATTCTTAAACAAGTTTTATTAGCATAAGGATATTTTGTGGCGGTGCGAATTGAGCTAGCATCAAATGGCAAAATCAATGATTCATAACCTCCCCACGAATAGCCCATGCCATAAAAATGAAGCTTATCAACCATTCGAGCCAGTGCTTCGTTAGAATATTTTTTATCAAGAATAATTGAAAATAAACCTGCAGCACCACTAAAATCTCGCTTCCAAAGAATGTGATTGCTGTCGCTAGGCAATGCTGGATATAAAACTTTTTCAACTTCAGGGCGAGTTTCTAGCCAACTAGCCATTGCTAGAGCAGACTCAAAACAACGATCCATTCTTAATTTAACGGTACGAAGCCCGCGTTGCACCATATAACATGAATGTGGCGAAGCGGTAACTGCCATGTAGCGAAAGGCTTCATACATTACGCGAAAATGTTTTTCTTGAATAGTGATTGCCCCCATCATAATATCGGAGTGACCGTTGATATATTTGGTTAAAGCCATCACCGAAACATCAACACCGTGATCAAAAGGTTTAAAATAAATGCCACTGGCCCATGAATTATCAAGGATGGTTATGATGCCGTGTTTTTTAGCAATTTTGCAAATTGCTGGAACATCTTGGATTTCAAAGGTTTGCGACCCAGGACTTTCCATAAAAATAACTTTGGTATTTTTCTTGATTAATTTGGCAATATCTGCACCAATTAAGGGGTCGTAATAAGTAGTTTCAATTCCTAATTTTTTTAAAAATTTATCGGCGAAACCGCGGGTTGGCGAATAAACATTATCAACCAATAACATGTGATCACCTTGCTTAAGAAAGGCAATCAGAGCGGTGTTGATTGCAGCCGCCCCTGATGAAGTTACAAAAGTGTTATAGCCACCTTCAATTTCAGCAACTGCTTGCTCTAAAGCAAAATTAGTTTGCGTGCCATATCTGCCATATTTTAACTCGTAAGGTTGCACCAGATCATTATTTGAATAACCGCGCTCAGCGTAAAGTAAATCTTTTAGGGTTGGAAAAACAATAGTTGAGGTTTGATAAATTGGCGGATTGACCATCCAGCCTTGCTCTTTAGGGTTTCTACCGGCATGAATTATACGAGTATTCTCATGAATTTTTTTTTCCATAAAATTTAATATTTTTATTATTTTTAAACTAGTTATGATTGCTTTAAATTACTTTTAGTTTTTTTAAACAACAACTTTATTATTTTTTAACTATTTTTAACGAAGCGTTTTATCGCTAGCTATCAATGGTCCAAGGTTTTTTCCTGCCAAAAGATGAACATGAAAATGTTTAACCGTTTGATTGGCATCGCTTCCTTGATTGCAAACCAAACGATAGCCAGCAATTTCTAAATTAAGCTCTTGAGCTATTAAAGCAACTCTTTTAAAAAAATCAACCACCACCTGTTCTTGAGCATTTAAAACAAAATCACTGTAATTTTGATATTGTCCTTTAGGAATAACTAAAATATGGGTTGGACAAGCTTTAGAAATATCATGAAACGCCAAAACAAAATCATCTTCATAAACTTTTTTTGCAGGAACTTCTTGACGTAAAATTTTTGCAAAAATATTTTGGTTATCGTAGGTCATATTGATTTAAAAAAATAATTTTTTTTAATTGCTAACTAAATCCGCGTTTAAGCAATTAATTTTTTTAATTGCTAACTAAATCCGCGTTTAAGCAATTAGATTTTACCAATTCAATTAGGTTTAGACTATTAAAATGAAACAAATTATAAAAATATGCAGATTTATTTAAATTGTTAATTTAACATAAAAATTGAAATTATCAATAAAATCTATCATTAAACTTTAAGTTATGAATAAAAAAAATTTAAAAGCATTTTCATTAATTGAAATATCAGTTGTCCTTTTAATAATTGGCATATTAATCACAGGGATTACGCAATCATCAAGAGTTGTTTCAGAAATTAGATTGGCATCGGCTCGATCTTTAACTTCTAGCTCACCCGTTGCATCATTCAAAAGTTTAAGCTTGTGGCTTGAGCCAGTTTTAGATTCAAGCTTTATCGCTACTGAAGCTCAAGACAACACTTTAGTAAGCACTTGGTTCGATAGCAATCCCTTAGTTCCAAGCCCATCAAGAATTTCAGCTACTCAAACTAATACCAGTTTTCAACCTCGTTATTTTAGCAAAGAAATTAATGGTCTTCCTGCACTGCGTTTTGATGGCAACAGCGATTGGATGACACTTGGAGTAATTTTAGGACTTGAATCTGCTAGCAAAATTAGTATTTTTATCGTCAATAAATTTGCAGCTAACAACAATTTAAATTATATTATTGCTAAACAAGATAATCAGGTTGATGGTAAAGGCTGGGCAGTGAGTGTGAATTCGGGCAATCACAGTCTTGCAATAAATGGACATCAATCAACAAACTACATTTCAGTTTCCTCGCCAGTCAATCACAACTCACCTTATTTGACTTCATTAACCTATAACGGACTTTTAGCAAATACGGGAATGAATATGTGGGTTAACGGCGTTAAATTAACAGCCCCAACGCGCGCAGGTGGACCGTTAACTGCTTCACCATCACCAAATGGAACAGAAGATCTTAGAATTGGCTCAAGAGAAGACAATTCAAGCGGTTGGTATAATGGCTCAATAGGTGAAATAATTGTTTTCACCGATTCTTTGAGTGATAACGATGTCAATGAAGTTAACACTTATCTAAAGAAAAAATGGGGTATAAAATAAATTTTATACTCTAGATTTTGTTGGCGTCGCTAGCAACTCTAACTTTTAACATACCATCTGGTCCAACAACTTTACCATCGCGACCTTGACCCTTTTTAATTTTATCGATAAACTCCATACCTTTAATAACTCTGCCCCAAACGGTATATTGACCATCTAAAAATCTTGAATCAGCAGTAACAATAAAGAACTGACTATTTCCGCTATTTGGATCAGAGGCTCGAGCCATAGAAACTGCACCACGAACATGAGGTTCGTCAGAAAATTCAGCTTTCAAATCAGGTAATTTACTACCACCCATACCTGAACCAGTTGGATCGCCAGTTTGTGCCATGAAACCATCAATTACGCGGTGAAAAACTATGCCATCATAAAATTTTTGACGGGCTAAAGTTTTAATTCTTTCGACATGTTTTGGAGCAATATTTGGCAACATTTCAATGACAACTTGTCCATAAGTTAAATCAATATATAAAATATTTTCAAGATTTGCATTGTTAGCAGATTTATTTTTTGCACTGACACCAGCGTTACTGGTTGTTGCATTTTGAGCAATGGCTTTATTCATAAATAAAATTAAAAAAAATGTTAAAGTAAAAAAAGAAAATTTTTTCATAGCATTAAAAAAAATAAGTTTTAAATTATTGATAATTAAAAAAATCAAATAAAAATTTTGCAAGATAATTTTTAAAGGTTAATTTAATTGTTATTTTTAATTTTAAAAGAGGTTATATGTCAATTAATAAAGTAATTTTAGTGGGAAATGTTGGACAAGATCCCGAAATACGCTCAACGCAAGATGGCAGAGAAATCGCCAATTTCTCAATTGCTACATCTGAAAGCTGGAAAGATAAAAACACTGGTGAAAAAAAAGATAAAACTGAATGGCATAGAGTTGTGGTTTTCTCGCAAGGTTTAGTTGGGGTAATCAAAAATTATGTTAAAAAAGGTACTAAACTTTATCTGGAAGGCTCACTACAAACTCGTAAATGGACAGACAATCAAGGTGTTGAAAAAACTACTACCGAAATTGTTTTACAAAACTATAATTCAACCCTACAAATCCTTGATTCAAGAGATAGAAATTCTTCGAGCAATGATAGTTACCAATCATCTAATTCAAAAAAATCTTCGAATCGTGATGAGATTGCCGTTGAAGAAAATGATGATGAAGTGCCGTTTTAAGACCGGTTTTAAGATCACTTAAAATCATTTACAAAAATCCTTAAATTATTAGGTTAAATAGCTATCAAAATAATTTAAACTAAGCCTTAAACATTTTAAGGAGTTTTTGTTAAATTCGAATAATTTTAAATAATAGTTAAAAATTAATAATTAAAAATATTTAAAAAAAACTAATTACTAAAACAATGCCTACAATTTCAATTAATGGTAAATCTCAAACTGTTCCTGAGGGAATAACTGTTATTCAAGCCTGCGAAATCGCTGATGTTGAAATACCAAGATTCTGTTATCATGAACGTTTGGCTATAGCTGGCAATTGTAGAATGTGTTTAGTTGAAGTTGCTGGAGGTCCTCCTAAACCAGTAGCATCTTGCGCCATGAATGTTGCTGAAGGCATGCAAATTTTTACCGATACGCCAATGGTTAAAAAAGCTCGTGAGGGAGTTATGGAATTTTTACTTGCCAATCATCCGCTGGATTGTCCAATTTGCGATCAAGGTGGAGAATGTGATTTGCAAGATCAAGCCTATCAATATGGTAAAGGTAAAAGCGATTATCACGAACATAAAAGAGCAGTTAAGGACAAAAATATGGGCGTGCTAATTAAAACCCAAATGACGCGCTGTATTCACTGCACACGCTGTGTTAGATTTGTTGAAGATATTGCTGGCACTTGCGAAATTGGGGCAATTGGGCGTGGTGAAAATATGGAGATTACCAGCTATTTAGAAAAAAATATTAAATCTGAATTATCAGGAAATGTAATTGACCTTTGCCCAGTTGGGGCTTTAACTTCTAAGCCTTATGCCTTTAAAGCCCGTAGTTGGGAACTTAAAAAAACCAATTCAATTGATGTGATGGACGCCTTAGGTTCCAATATCCGCATTGATTCACGAAGTATTGAAGTGATGAGAATTTTGCCAGTTATTAACGAAGAAATTAATGAAGAATGGCTTTCCGATAAAGCTCGTTTCTGCTATGATGGGCTTAAATATCAAAGGCTTGACAGTGCTTATCTTAAAAAAAATAATAAACTTTCTAAGGTTGAAAATGCCGAAGCTTTAGATTTTATTGGCAAAAAAATTAAAGACTTAAATGGCTCACAAATCGCTGGTTTAAGTGGTCAACTCGCTGGTGTTGAAGATATTTTTGCTTTAAAAACTTTCCTTGAAAAACTTGGTTCACAAAATTTTGATTGCAGGTTGCAAAATCAAAAACTATCTAGCTCTAACCCTGCATCCTATTTGTTTAACTCAACAATTTCAGGGATTGATAATGCCGATTTAATTTTGTTAGTTGGAGTTAATCCGCGTAAAGATGCTCCAGTGCTTAATGCTCGAATTCGCAAAAGATATTTAACAAAAAATTGTCAAATTTTTAGCCTTGGTCTTTCAAGCCAAACAGACCTCACCTACCCTCATCAAAACCTTGGTGATGAACTTGCCACTCTCAAACAAATTGCTAAGGGAGAACATCAAATTTGCGAACAACTAAAACTTGCAAAAAAACCAATGCTGATCATTGGTAACGATGCAGTAAGTTGTGATGATGGCGTAACTCTTCAAAATTTTTGCCAACAAATTGTCAAAAAATATAATTTCCAACAAAATGATTTTAATGGCTATAATTTTTTAGCCCAAAATAGCGGTTTGATCAATGGTTTAGAGCTTGGCTTTAGCCAGACATCAACGCAACAAATTTTGGAAAAATGCGAAGATAATCAAATCAAATTATTATTTTTACTTGGGGTTGACGAGGCAATTGATTTTGATAAACTAAAAGATGTTTTTGTAGTTTATATCGGCAGTCATGGCGATGTTGGAGCTAGCAATGCCAATGCTATTCTTCCAGCTTGTGCATTTAGCGAAAAAGAAGTTTTTTATGTCAATATTGAAGGTCGAATTCAAACTACTCGTAAAGCAGTTTTTGCCCCGCAAAATGCTAAAGAAGATTGGCAAATTATCCTTGATTTAGCTGATGAAATAAATTGTGATTTGGGTTTTAAAAATCATCTTGAGCTTCGTCAAAAAATTATCGAAAAATTCCCAAATTTTTCTATAATTGATCAAGCAAATCCAAGGTTACTAGCCAATGATAATTCGCAAAATAATGACAATTTTAAAAACAACAAAATTGTTGTTAGCAATTATGATTTTTATCTAAGCAACTCAATTGCCAGAGCTTCGCGGACCTTGAACAAATGTAGCGTTGAAAATAAAAATAGCTAATACCATTTCCAATTTTTAATTAATCACATAAGGTATAAAGATTTAAGTTCAAATTTTTTGCTAAAAATCCTTAAAAATTTAAATAGTCGCACCTAACGCAACGACAGGTTAAATAGTCGTGCTAACGCAACGCTCGCAGGCCTTACGCCGTATGGATATACGACTTCATTTTTTATATATTTTTATCTAATAAATCGCGAGCGTTGCTTTAGCACGACCTTTAAAAATATCTTGCTTAAATCTTTAATTAAAAAATGGAAATGGTATAAGATTTTTTTTACTTTTAGAAAAATTTAACGAGCAGATTATTGGTGAGTGTTTCTTAAAAATACTCTGGTTAAGCAAGAAAAATAACTCACTCTTATTTCTGAATTCGGCTTTAGATTTGGTCTTGGCTCTGGTCTTAGTCTAAAATCTGAATCAAAAGCTTCAATTGCTGATTTTGCACTGACAATTAACCCATTTTCTTTTTTACCAAATTTTTCTTTGGCAACTTTTTCTAATCTTTCCTTAATTCCTAAATGCTCAACAAATTCTTCACCGAGTTGCTCTTTGATTATTCGATAATTTTGAACCAACCCCTCAACCACCTGAAATCTTAGCTGTTTTTTAAATTTTTGATAATCTTGTGAATAATCTTGGCCAGTTAGCTTTAGTAATAAATACCGTACTAAAATATTACCACTTTTGAAACTACAATTTCCACGCGATTGTTTTTTGGTTTCAGTAGTTTTGATGACCCCTTTTATTTTAATAGGTTTTGAGTCAACTACAAAAGGCAATTGCAGTGAATTAATATCTCGTGAATTAATATCTTTGCCTTGAAAATTTTCTTTAATAAATTCTTGTGCAAATTCTGTAGAAAATTGATGATCACCTTCTAGATTAAACTCCCTAACCCCACAAGTTCTCGGTGACAACAAAGAATCTGGATGCGGTCTTTCATCTCCTAATCCAGGAAAAAAATTACCATCACAATAACTTATTGATTTAAGCTTATTAGTTGCTTGCTCAACATTAAAAATTACATAGGAATTATGTTCTAAAACATTGGATTTATAAATATAAAGAGCTTGGTTGGCATCAATATTTATTGGTTGATTGCTATTAACTTTAGGGATATGACTTGCATAAATTTCTGAAATTGGATTTTCTCTTAAAGCTTTACGCTCACTTGAAGCCACAACTTCATTTAAGATTTTAGTTAAAAGATGAGGGGTTTTTTTACTGCCAATTCCATATCTGCCTTGACTCATCAATGCAAGTAAAGCATGGTTTTTATAAAAACTAGTTAAAGCTAAAATTTTTTCTTGATCAGTATGAATATTTTTAAATTGATTATCGACGAGTAATTTTAAAATTTCTTCAGGTTTTGTATTTTCATAATTATTAGCGACTACATTTTGGATTGCCTTAAATAAAGCTTTATCGCCAGAAGCACTTTTCCGCATTAAAACTTCCTCAAGAATATCTGGACGGTCTTGCAGGGATAATAAAATTTTTTCAACTATTTTAGGTTTTTGTGAGTCTATTGCTTTAATAAGAACCGAATTGCCATAATTATCTTTCTGCATTAAAACTTCCTTAAGAATATCTGGATGGTCTTGCAGGGATGATAAAATTTTTTCAGTAATTTCAGAATTGTCCACTAAAATTGCACTATAAAGAGCTGAAAAGTTATTTTTATCAACTTGTTTTAACACTTGACAAAGAATATCTGAATGGGTTTGCAGGGATGATAAAATTTTTTCAACTATTTCAGGTTTTTGTAATTTTATTGCTTGAATAAGAACCGAATTGCCAAAATCATTTTTCTGTATTAAAACTTCTTGAAGAATCTTAAGATCGGTTTGCAGGGATAATAAAATTTTTTCAACTGTTTCAAGTTTTCTTGAGGCTATTGCATCAATAAGCTTTTTATATGGGTCTGATA
>JBJTWJ010000102.1:0-7999 GCA_046081665.1 Alphaproteobacteria bacterium
CAACATTTTAAAACCATATTTTTCAAAGGTAATAAAAGCCTATTTAATTGGCGAAGCAAGTGATGACTTTGCTAAAATACTTTCACAAAATAGTGTTAATTTTGAAAAATGTAATGATTTAAAAACAGCATTTTCAAAATCACTTTCTGATGCAAAAAATTATAGCATAAATCAAAAGAATATTTTACTTTCTCCTGCATGTGCATCTTTAGATCAATGGAAAAATTTTGAAGAGCGCGGAAATTTCTTTTGCGAATTGGCAAATAAAGTTTAAAAAAATTTTAATTAAAAATAACTTAAACCTGATGAAATGCTTTATTGCTTAGCATCTAATAAATCATCAAATATTTTATCTATTCTAAATCCTAAAAAAAATTTTTTAAGGATAATGACTTTGCTGTTGTTTTTTTATTCAAATAATGCTTTAGCTCAACAAAAACCTTCTTGTAAAACTCTTCCGCAATTTTTGACCGATAAAGCCAGTCCAGGGGTTAACTGTCTTGCAGACTGTAATGCCATGCCCTCAGGGGTTTCAGCAAATAATGGAACCAATTGTTTAAATGATTGCAACAATATGCCTTCTGGCGTTAATCCAGTTCATGGCAATAATTGTGTTTTTAAAGTTAACGGTCATATCATGCCACTATGCAATTCGGTTCCTTCAATAACTGCTCCTCCAAATCCAATTTATTTTCTTAAACCCGGAATGAACAAACTGCCTCGAGAAAATTGTGCTGATTTAGTTGACTTACCACTTTGTAACTTATTTTCTTCGGGAGCATCAAACAAAAAAAATTGTGTAAAAAAATGTTCCGAACTCAACCCTGCAAATCTTATTGATCGAGTCCATAATCGTGATTGTATTCGCTTTACCTCAGATCCTGAAGCAGACGCAAGTGCAGAACCATCCTCAGCTTTAAAATGCCATCATTACATAAATACTGGCACCGCTCCTTCAACCAGTCCACCCTGCGAAGCTACAGCATGCACTAATCTTTCTGTTAATGAACTTAACAAACCTAATTTATATTCTCAAGCAGTTTTTACTTATAAATACTGTTTAGCATCTAACAAATGCTCTGACTATAATGCCAGTCAATTAGATGCAATAAAAGCTGGATATGACAGTGCAACTGGGAATAAAGCTCCTCCCTTATATCGTTTTTGTTCGCTTCACAATTGTCGAACTCAAGTTGATTCATCTTGTGCGCAACATTCAATAGATGACACTGCTAGAATATCAGAAAGTTCAGTTTATAGCAACAAATATATTTCAACAATTATTACCACCATTTCACCATCAGTCTCAACGCTTTCTGGTCTTTGCGTTAATAAGGTATGTAATGGGGTTACTAAAGTAAGGTATCCTTGCACTGGTTCAACATTTAACGTTCCTGATCCACTATGTCCGGCTGGATCAACATGCACAGATGCTGTTTGTACTTTTGATGTTGATTGCGATTCATCATCAACATCTGCTGATCTTAAAAATTTATATTGCAATCCTTTAAATCCCCCTCAATCATCTGCTCCGGTTGATACTTCAAATTCATATCCTCAGCTTATTGACAAAGCATGGTTTTATTTGCCAAAACCGATGAATAAATCGTATAAAAGTAATAATCCAACTCTAGGCTATATAAAAATGAATACAGATAATTTATGCCAATCCACGCAAAATATGAAAGACAATGAGTTTGGTAATCATATTCAAGCATTTGATTGGATATGTTTCTTTACTAATTTTGCCTATGATCACAACTATCTTTCGATGGATACTCGCTCACCTAATGTCTGTGATTCTCCAGATGGCAGATTTGGTCTTAGAGGAACATCGGGTTGGGCAGATATTTGCGGATCAAAAAGTTATGCTAGCCTGCCTGATATGGCCCATCTTGGCTATATTGAAGGTATTTCCTCGACATGGACCAATGAAACATCATCGCACAGAATTAGAGTTTGTTTAAGATATGATAATGGCATGATTCCAGATCGGTCATGTGGAGCTCGTGAATGTGGTATTACTTGCTCTTGCGGAAGATGTTCTTCAGTGTGTGGATCAGATGTTTGTCTAGATTTAGTAGTTAAAGAAAATGATCCAAGAGAATGTAAAGATCCAACGGATTCTGATAAAGCCTGTTCCGTAACTTATGGCAGTGGTGCAAATTTAGATAATTACTTACGAATGAGAGCAGTTGGTTTTGAAAGAGATAATCGAATCTGCGTTATGTTTGACTGGAAAGGCGGTTTAGCCTATAGCGGAATATTTATGAATGGTGCAGATGCATTGCCAGAAGATCCTACTAAATGTTTATCTGGGACTTACGATCCCTCAAAAAAAACTTGTATTAACGGGAAAAATTCCAATGATGATGCTGGAAGTGCTCAAATTTGGCGAGCAACAGGCTTGATAAAATATATCGATCAAAATGACACCGTCGGAGGAGTTAAAGGAATTAAGGATGTCTTTGGCAATTTTTTTCCTGAAGCTAACTGCATCAAAAGACAATTAAGAGCATCACCTCCAAATCTTTACAATATCGCTAATTACGAAAACTCCCCTAACCTCTTTTCTCCACCATTAATCATCAATAAATCTAAAACCAAAATTGGTGGCGGAGTTTCTAATCCAATTTCATCTTCTGATTTACTTGGTCCAACTGATTTCAATGAACCAGAAGTTGAAATTTTATATGGAACTACTGCAATTAATGTTAGCTTAGGGATTGGTAAAAATGGCAATGAAACTGGCTCTGATATCGATCCTAATTCCAAACAAGTTATTAGCACTGTCGTTTTTGGCAAAACATTTACGGCAACTGTTTTTGCTAAAAAACTTTATGATACTTTGGGCGGTCCAAAATTTTGTGTTTTTCGTGAACTTCGTGATAAAAATAATGCCTTAATTGACCCACCTCCAATGATTGGCTGTGTTAAAAGAAAATATCCAGAACTTGATAATTGTGATTTAAGAGATGGAAATTGCAGTGTAACACCTGATCGCAGTATTTATCTTCGCAAATTTCTCCTTGAAAAAGATACCACTCCAGGAAATGATTTATACAACAAAATCATTGTTAAATATCGATATTTAGTTAATTATTCAACTGCCTTAACAAATTTTTCTTGCACCTCCCCCAATAAGTGCTCAGGCTATAGCTCTGTTGAATTCAATCTCACCAATTATAATAAAATGGATTATTGTGTCTCAGCTGTTAACGCTGTTGAATCCTATCCGATTTGCTTCCAAAGAGATGATTGTTCTTTATTAAATATGGAATGCATGGCCAATGAAACGGTTTATAGCAATTCACCAGATACCGCTTCTGATGCAGTTATTTCAATGCAAGAAACTTGTCGAAAAAAATTAGAACTTTGTAATAACAAAAAAAATATTGCCACTACTAGCAAAACTTTTGATCCAAGAAAATTTAATGCAAGTCCACTCAATAACTTCTACGGATGGTTTAATGAAGTTTGTTTGTATGATGGCTTTAATCACAAAATTCGTCAAGTTTATGCTTATAAAATCAGCGGTTTCAATGGAAAATGCATAGTCATGCCTCCATACAACACAAGCGCAGCTTGTGCTGATGGCGGAAAAATGCCTAGTTGTCCATGCACCATTTATAATCAAAATCTACCTACTCCAGACCATGTTACAGCAATTAATGCCTTAAACAGAACCACCAGAACAGAAACCTTACATGAGGCAGGTCTTTGCGTTGATATAACCCTTCCTAAAACATGTCCTGCCATTGATTATGTAGAAACTTTTTCACCACCTACCACTGATCCGTTCTTTGTAAATCATTCATTAAATTTATTAGCTGCCTCAGGATATAACAATACCACAGGTGTTCACACATCTCATCAATCACGAACCCTTGGTGGACTTGGAAATGCCGAATTTAATTCGACAATTGCTGGAAACATTGCTCGTGGAAATTGCAATGGTTATTGGAAAAATAAAATAATGTATGGTCAAAAGGTTTATCCCGAACTTTCTTGTACCGCCAACGGAACATGGAATGCTGTTTTAGAAAATTCTTTAAGTTCATGCGAAAGATATAGCTGTCCGGCAATTCCAAATCCAATCTTAGATAATAGCAATGGAATTTATTCCAACAATTATGGCTCACATGAAACCAACGAAAACAAGGGAACAACTGATGGCTTTGCCTATTGGCCAAAAACTTCGATTACCACAGATTTTGCAACATCGGCTTCAGCAACAGATTGCATTGTTGGTTTTAAAAAAGATTCTTCAACGCTTAATTTTTCTTATCCAGCATCGGTTGATATTCCATCATCTAAAAAAACTTCCGCCATTGCCTCAACTTTTGGAGCAATCACAAGTTATTCTTCTGGAACATCTCCATCCAGACAATGCAATCAAATAGGCGAGTGGCAAAATGTTACCAATTTATGTGTTAGAATTTCATGCCCTACAATTAACCCTGGAACTTCTGCTCCAGCTAACGCTGATGATAATAAAGTTTGGAGAGAAACATGGGAACGATTTGGTGGGGCAAAATTTTTAGCCATTAATGCTTCAAGAAGTAAAACCGAAATTATCACATATTCTGGATATAACTCTCGTCAATCGGGAACATGCGAAACAGGACTTGGATTTTATCAACCATCTGGATCTGCATCTCCAACCATGGATTGCGATTATCTAGGCAATTGGACAAATCTACAAAATGGTTGCTTAAACGATTGCAATGCAATTGTCAGAACTTCAACAAATGAATCAAACGGCTTCGCTACATGGCCTAAAGTAACATTTTCCCCCGGTCAAGGACTTTCAGAAACAACTGGCACATGCACCGATGACCCAAATTATTTTAATTACCCATATCCACCAAGAAGAAAATCAGATGGCACCAAATATACCCTAATCTCCTCTGGAACACCAGATTATATTACGACTATTCCAGAAAAGATTGCTAACGATAATCGCTCGCCTACAAACCCCAAAAGAATGTGTACAAAATCAACTTACGGATCGACAGTTGCCAGCCAGTGGAGCGGACCTTCTTCAACCTGCGTTACAATTATAACTGACGATAGCCTTCCTAATGGATGTGTTTCTGGCGATAGCAATGATTCAAATAGCTTGATGTATGATGAACGAATTGGTGCAGGAGTTACTGAACATAAAATTTTAGATTCAACAGGAAATCAAATAACTATCAAAATTCCTTGGCAACGAAGAAAATTTGGCCAAACTCAAGTGCGTTATTGCGATAGTAATAATAATTATTGTCAAAATTTTTTAGCTTCCACATCTGCTCATAATTCAAACACTTACTACATTTCCAGCAGATCTAAATCTTTTACTATAGCTAGATTTTGTGATCCTACTACAAAAAAATGGGCAGATCCCGTTGCATACTGCATTGCTTCTGGCGATTTAGGAAATTCCTTAAATTCTTCAGTTACTGTATCTGCTTCAGCATTAGATGGCTCAAATCACTATCTACTTGGTGCAGGATCTACGGCAGCAATTTCTTGCAATTCAGGATATGCTTCTGCCAGCACCCCAAATATTCGTTGCGATGCAAACACTAATTTAAATCAATATAATTTAGTAAGAAATGATAACAATAGTTGTGTTAAATATTGCGATACTAATTCAGAAAAAAAATTCTCTGGAACAACATACACATATCTTACAGGGCCTTCAGCCAACACTCGCTATTATTCAGGAAATACCGCTACCGCAACTTGCGACTCAGGTAAACCATGTGGCAATCAAACCACTACAGCAACATGTACCGATTCAGGATGGAGCATTCCTGCGCCAGGTTGTAGAGCTTGCTATGGGTGTGATAAAAATAGTGGAAATAATATTAACACAACTGTATACACTAGAACAATTAGTAATGAATGTGTGACGGAAAGATTAGATCCAAAATGTCTTATCCAAACAGCAAAATCAAAAATTCCCTCAAAAAATCATGGCGAAACAATCGGAATTTGGAATCAAATAGATTATTACAGTTGTTACGGAAATGTTTTTAAGGTAGGAAGAGTTTGTGGAGCAGTTGAATTCACTTGTAATGATGGCGTATGGAATTACACATATGATCATTCTCATCCGTGGTCGTGTGACAGAACCAACTACTACCAAATTGAAGTAGATGGATGTAACAAGGATAGTAATGACAATTATTACCCTTTTAACACGCAAATAACTCCCGCGGGAATAATTCGACCAAATGGTATTTGGGTCTGCTGTAGAGATGGAGATGGTTGGCCGTGTGACAATAATATTTGCGGAAAATAAAATTAATCTTAAAATAAAAAAAATTAATTATTTTTTAACAACTATGACAAAAATTAAAATTATAATGGGTAGTCAATCAGACTATCAAACTATGCAATTTGCTGAAGAGATTTTGCAAGAATTTAATGTTGAATTTGAAACGAGAATTGTTTCAGCTCATCGCACTCCAGATCGGCTTTATGAATTTTGTCAAGAGGTTGAAAATAACGAAACTAAAATAATTATCGCCGGTGCAGGAGGTGCCGCACACTTGCCGGGAATGGTGGCGTCAATGACTAAAATTCCAGTACTTGGTGTGCCAATTAAATCAAAAAGTTTAGATGGCTTGGATTCATTATTGTCAATTGCGCAAATGCCTGCTGGCATTCCCGTTGCAACACTGGCAATTGGCGAAGCGGGTGCTAAAAATTCAGCATTGTTAGCGATTGCAATTCTAGCCTTAGAAGATAAAAAACTTAGCGAAAAGCTAGCTAATTATCGCAAATCTCAAACTCAAAAAATTAGTTTTAAACCTGAAATTAAAAATTAAAAAATATTTTAATAATTTCATTATAAATTATAAAAATATTTTTCTTTTACAGTTTTTTATTATTTCTAAGGACAAGCCCTAACCACCTCACTCCAATTGCCAAAGGCATCACATTTGCGAGTTAGTCTTTTATCTTCATTAGGGCTGGCACATGACGAAGAAGCATAAACTAAATTTCCAAAAAAAGCATTAGCGTTGTTAAAGCTGGAACCAGCGTTAAAGCAAGGAATTAAAAACATCGCATTAAAATCGTTAACAATTTGATTGCGAGTTTTAAAAAAAACTAAATCATCGAATAACTCACTATTTTCAGAATTAACGATGATAGTGTTGTTAAACACCGCTGTTGAAGGGTTACCATCGCTTATCGAAGTTATGTCGTTTTCTAATTCGTCTGCATCACTTGAACGAGCATTTTGAACGTTAGAAGTGGTATTAAATGCCCCAGCTTTATTTGCCCCTAAACTCATTAAAACTAATATTGCATCAGTTGTGGCATTTTGGGCAACTCCAGCGGGTTTTTCAGTCATAGTCATAATTGCAGTTGCTGGCGATGTTGAAAAAGTTGATGTGGCATTAAGCGAAGAATAAGTATAGCGAATTGCCAAAGCTTTACCAAGTCCTGGACAAGGATCACCAAATACTGCGTTAGTTGCAGGAACCGAGCAACTATTTCTTCCTAAACAATTCGTCTGCACAACTGACAATGAGCTACTAGCATGACATGATGAATTAATTGTCCAAGTTGAAGTATTTGGCAAGCCATAGCTAGCAAATAAAATCGCATCAATTTGATTACCTGCAGGTAATGAAATTGAAAAAGTTTGTGCTTCTGCAACTGAGCCACCCTGCACCACCATATTTACTGAATTAACATCGCTTGCAAAAGCAAATCTTTTGTCAATCATATAAACAATTTTACTATCGAAAGCATCTTTAGCCATATCATTACTTAAACCCAAGGCTTTGACTGGCACTGCCCCGTAGATTAAATTTGTTGAGGTAGTTGATTGATATACTCCAACTCCTGAGCAACTAGCAACCTCAGCTCCATAATCGCTATCGCTATTTTCTAATTTTTTTAAAGATGCTGGGCAGTGCCAGTCAAAGCCTTGGGTTTAAGTAATGATATGGCTAAAGATGCTTTCGATAGTAAAATTGTTTATATGATTGAC
>JBJTWJ010000103.1:0-1771 GCA_046081665.1 Alphaproteobacteria bacterium
CTAGGAGCTTCTTCAATAACTTTTTGATTGTTACGCTGAATTGAACATTCTCTCTCACCTAGACAAACAATATTGCCATGCTTATCAGCGATAACTTGAATTTCAATGTGACGCGGATTTTCGATAAATTTTTCAATAAAAACTCGATCATCAGAAAAACTATTTCGTGCTTCATTGGAAGCTGAAAGAAAGGCTTCAGCCATTTCTTCTTTTTTCCAGACAATCCGCATCCCCTTGCCACCACCACCTGCAGAAGCTTTAACCATAACTGGAAAGCCAATTTGCTGAGCAATTTTAAGCGCTTCTTGATCGTCCTTAATAACTCCCATATGTCCTGGAACCGTGCTAACCCCAGCTTCTAAAGCTAGTTTTTTTGATTCAATTTTATCGCCCATCATTTCAATTGAATATGTTGAAGGACCAACAAAAATCACCCCTGCCTTATCAAGAGCGTCAGCAAATTTACGATTTTCTGATAAAAATCCATATCCGGGATGAACCATTGTTGCACCTGTTTTCTTAACAGCATTGACAATTTTTTCAACATTTAGATAACTTTGCGAAGATGGCGAAGCTCCTATGTTAACAGCCTCGTCAGCCATTTGTACAAATAACGAATTAATATCTGCATCTGAGTAAACTGCAACAGTTTTAATGCCCATTTTTCTGCAGGTTTTAATGATACGACATGCGATTTCACCACGATTAGCAATTAACAATTTATGCATGGTTTTAAAAATTAAGTTTAATCAAAATATTTATTTAAAAATAATCAAGCTTTACTCTTGAATATTCTAGTGTTTGACATCAAATAATCTTAATCTAAGATAACAAATCATGCAAGTTTTATTGTGATTTATTTCTTAAATTTTTTATTGAAAAATCATTCTAACGATTATTTTAACAATCATTTTAACAAAAGCTTGTCCAAAAAATCAAACCAAATTTGATGAAAATTTTTGATTATTTAAAATTAATTCGCTTAAATCAACCTACAGGAATTTGGCTTTTATTTATTCCATGCCTTGTCGGCATTGCCCTTGCATACGAAATAGCTCAAAACAACGTCACTTTTAATCTAGCAAAATTTATTTTACTTTTTTTTATTGGATCAATCTTGATGAGATCTGCAGGTTGCATTATCAACGATTTATTTGATCAAGATTTTGATCAAAAAGTTTTGCGTACTAAAAATCGCCCATTAGCTAGCAAAAAAATTTCTCGCCATCAAGCAATGATTTTGCTTTTTATCCTTCTTGCTTTGGCATTTATCGTGCTTTGTCAATTTAATTTTGCAACTATTGTTAGTGGTTTTTTGGCATTGTTTTTGGTTATAACTTATCCGCTGATGAAAAGATTTTTTAATGTTCCGCAACTCTATTTAGGATTAACTTTTAATTTTGGAGTAATCATGGCAAGCCTTGCGTTGCTTAATCATATTCCCCTTGTCCATTTAATTTTATATCTAGCTTTAATTTTTTGGACGTTAATTTATGATACCATTTACGCTTTTCAAGATATCGAAGATGATTTGCGAATTGGCGTTAAATCAAGTGCCATAACCATTAACAATTTTTTTTCCAATCCAAAAAAAATTTTACATCTTTTAAATTTTCTAATTTTTTTTGACTTGCTTGTTGTTGGAATTTTAAGTAAATTTAATTACGAATATTTTATCACGATACTACTTGCTCTTAGCTTTATGGCATTTGAGCTTAATTCTTGTAACTTAAAAAATCCTCAACAATGTTTAAAATTTTTTAAAAAAAAT
>JBJTWJ010000104.1:0-20076 GCA_046081665.1 Alphaproteobacteria bacterium
GATTAGGTTATGTTTCCATTGATCTAAAAGATCCAGAAATTATTAGTTTAATAAAAAAATTTTATTTACTTAGAAGTAAGCAGATTCAAGATCAACAACGAATTAAATTGGCAAATTATGTTGTAGAGAATAATTCAGATATTTCAAATTTAAAATCAAAAATAATTGAAATATTTAATGAAATTTCGCTTTCCTGATTTAGCTAATACCATTTCAACTTAATAAATGATAAATTAAGCAAGATATTTTTAAAAGTCGTGCTTAAGCAACGACAAGATTTTTGAGATAAAAATCTTGTCGTTGCCTAAAGGCACGACTGGCAAAAATATTTTGTTATAATTTTATTTAAAGATGGGATTTGGTATAAATTAAAAATAAAATTTTAAAAAATAAGGTTTTAAAATTTTGGTTTTGTTTAAAAAATAAAACAAAAAAACCTAGTCAAATTAATGACTAGGTTTTTTTAAAATGTTTTTTTAAATAACAATTTTAGCTAAAAAAATTAGCCTCTTCTTTCGCCGAAGAATCTTAAAAGATGAATGAAAAGATTGATGAAATCCATGTAAAGACTTAGAGCACCAACTACTGCCATTTTGTTGACTAATTCACGGTTACCAGCAAAGTGATAATAAGTTTGTTTAATTCTTTGGGTATCGTAAGCGGTTAGGCCAATGAAAATCAAGGTTCCAAGGATTGACAAGGCGAATTCCATTGCTGAACTTTTCAAGAAAATATTAACCAATGAAGCGATGAGAACACCGATTAAACCCATGATTAAGAACGATCCAAAGCCAGTTAAATCTTTTTTGGTGGTGTAGCCGTATAAACTCATTGCTCCAAAAACTGAAGCGGTGATGAAGAACACGCGAGCAACACTGGCACCAGTATACATAATCAACAAGCTTGATAGTGATAAACCCATCAGTGCTGAATAAATCCACAGATAATTTTTGGCAGTTTGAGCTGAAAGTGAGTTGAGTTTAACGCTGAAAAAAATTACAAAACCAAGGGGAGCAAGAGCAACAACCCAGATCAACGGTGTGCCAAAAAGCACATTCATCAATGCTGGAGTGTTAGCAGTAACGAATGCTACAGCCCCTGAAATGCCTAGGGCCATCGCCATGAAGTTATAAACTTTGACCATGTAATCGCGTAGCGCTGAGTCATAAGTATAGGTTCTCGAAGCGGAAGACGCAAAAGAAGCTTTATTATTATATTCTGACATAGATACCTCAAAAATTGTTAATTAGGTTTAATTTTAAAAAAAATATTTTAAAATTAGCTTTTAATAAATTACACTACTTAAAATCTAGTTTCAATTATTTTTTTTGCAACTGTTTATTTTAAAAAAATTAGCTAGTAAAAATCACTAGAAACCTTTGATTATCGGTCTTTTTATGGATTTGGAATTTTATAAAAATTTTTTAAATTTATATTGATTTAGTTTGTGAATGTAGTTAACAACAAAAAAATTATTGCCTTGATTGGCATGATGGGGGTGGGTAAAACCACTATTGGTAATAAGCTTGCTGATAAGTTAGGTTATTACTTTATCGATTGCGATCAAGAAATAGAAGATTTTGAGCATTGCTCAATTAGCGATATTTTTGCCAATAAGGGTGAAAAATATTTTCGTGAAATTGAAGAAAAAATTATTTGCGAAATAGTGCACCGCGATGAGCAGATGGTTTTGTCATTGGGAGGAGGTGCTTATGTTAATGAGCAAATTCGAAAATTATTGCAAGAAAAAGCCATTGTTATTTGGCTTCATGCTAACATTGATGATCTGGTTATGCGAACAGCTGGTAAAAATAATCGTCCTTTGCTAAATCATAAAAATTTTATTAATGATGCTGATAAAAATAATTTCAAAGATAAAAGGCAAATACTGCTTGAGCTAACCCAGCAAAGGCAAAAATTTTATCAGCAATGTGATTTTGATTTTGATACCACTAACAATAATCAAGAATTTATTGTTAACAAAATTATTCAACAACTTAAAAAAAATGACTAAAAATATTATCAAAGTAAATCTTGAAAGCCGAAGTTATAACATAATTGTTGGCAATAATTTAGGAAGTGATTTAAAAGAATTTTTAAATGCCAATAAGTACAGTAAAATCGTAGTTGTAACCGATAGCAATATCGATAAAATTTATGCAAATTATTTGTTAGATTTGCTGGCAATTAATTTTGAAAAAATTGTTGTTGAAGCTGGAGAAAAAAGCAAATCTTTTGCAGTTTTAGAAAAAGTTTGCGAAGAAATTTTGCAAAAAAATATTGATCGCAAAACTTTGTTAATAGCTTTTGGAGGAGGGGTGATTGGTGATTTAACGGGATTTATGGCTTCAATTTTGCTACGCGGTATTGACTTTATTCAAATTCCAACTTCGCTGTTGGCAATGGTTGACAGTTCAGTGGGAGGCAAAACGGCAATTAATGCTGAGTCTGGAAAAAATTTAATTGGTAGTTTTTATCAGCCAAAATTAGTGTTGTGTGATTTAGAATTTTTAAAAACTTTACCACTTCGTGAATTCAGAAATGGATATGCTGAAGTTATTAAATATGGTTTAATTTTTGATAAAAGTTTTTTTAATTATTTACAAAAAAATTATTTAAGATTTTTTAACTATGATCAAGAAGTTTTAACTAATATTGTTAAAAGATGTTGTGAAATAAAAGCTCAAATTGTCGAGGTTGATGAAAAAGAATCGAGTGCTTCAGGAGTTAGGGCAATTTTAAATTTTGGGCATAGTTTTGGACATGTTTTGGAAGCATATTTTAATTATTCAAATATTATACTTCATGGTGAAGCTGTGGCAATTGGTATGATTATGGCAGGAAAAATGTCGTGTAATTTGAAGATGTTGAGTGATCAGCAATATCATGAGATTGTTGAGCATATTCAAAAAACTGGCTTTGTTACTGATTTAAAAAAATTTACTAATGATTGGTCGATAAATCAATTAATCATTCACCTTTACAAGGATAAAAAAGTTGAGAATAAAAATTTAGTTTTTATTTTGCTAAGTGAAATTGGTAAAGCTTTGGTAAAAAAAGATGTAGCGTTAAGCGAGTTTGAAAAAGTCTTGAAAGAATTTTTGTAAAATAAAGAAAATTTTACTTGCAATAGTTGATAACATGGCTTTATAATGAAAAAAAAATTTGATGATTTAAATAATTTTTAAAAAATATGCCTGCGTGATGGAATGGTAGACATAACGGACTTAAAATCCGTGGGGTGTTTAACCCTTGCCGGTTCAAGTCCGGCCGCAGGTACCACCTCCCTTAACATATCTTTGCCAACTTCTTTTGACGCCTCTTTGTTAACTAGCTTTTTTATGAATATTGTTTGTTGATTGTGCTTGTTAACCTTTTTTTAAAGATATCGAAATGGTATAATTTCATCATCTTGCTTTGGAAAAAAACAGATTTACTTTTAAAATGAATAATTATTTTTTTAAAGTAGAAAAAATTAATTTCTAACTTGAAATAGTCTAAATTGTTTTTAATCTAGTGAATAATTTTTTTAAAATTATTTATTCTTTTTTTAAACATTCTTAATAAAATTTTAAAAGTTTTTTTCAGCTAAATTAGGTCTATAAATTTCCGATCTTCCCAGTTTGATTTGATTAGTGTTAGAGATAAATTGCTTTAAAAAATTTTTAAGATATTTGCATTAAATTTTTAGTTAAATGACCAACTTTAAGAGCTTAAAAAAACTCTTTATATTATTGCTTCTTGCCTCGCAAATCTTTTCGTGCGACACTACCTGCGTTGATGCTGAAGAATTTAATATTGTTCCGGTGAATCTTGAATCCAACATGCGTAAAATGAAAGTTGGGGTATTTGGAGATTATAATCATGATAATGGTGGACAGCGTGCAGAGTGGTATGATACCGGTTTAAGAACTAATGGCACGAAATTAACTTTAACTTTGACAGGGGGTTGGGTTTATACTGGGGGAACAAATTCTTCAACTCAAGAAGAGGTTGACTCAATACCGCTTTGTAATTATTGCAGTAAAGATATTTCTGATAGCAATCCTAATCAAAATTGTATTTGTCACAACTTCAATGGCCAAGTTCCCGGTCCAATAATTAAGGATGATGGTATGCAAACAACATGTAGTTCCAGCCATCATGCTAATCCTGATTTGTGTACTTGCATCAATCGAGGCAATGATTATGTCTATAGATATGGGGTTTATCATCAAAGTTTAAATTCTTTACAAAAAACTCCAAATGAAGGTCCGCGTATTCGTTTAAGAGGCGATAAACAATCTTCTTGTCGAATGAATCGGGGAATGGGCGCTTACATTGCGTTATGGGGAGTTAACGGCGCACAAACTCCAACTCGGGCATATCATTTATACACCCAGCAAATATATTGCCCAATGACCTTAGGCCCAAATGGTGAATGTGAAAGAAATGGTATTAATGTTTTACGCTATGTTTACCAAAGCCCTAATAATTTGATTTTTGTAAAAAATGATGGTTTGCAAAATAATCTGCCAATTACCAGTACATCAACTCCAGGTTTTCAATATCATGGTCCAAATGAGGTTGTGAAGGTAATAATGTATGATGGATTTTATGACGATAACGCTGGTAAATATTCTATTTATTTCGTTGGCGGATTTGGTGGCGATAGAACTAGTTTTATTTTAGAATATATTACGGGAATGTTTGAAGATGTGTTGTTGGGAGCAAGAAACACCGAAGGGCAAAGAGTAGGTGGTATTTTAGAATTTTTTTACAACTCGGTAGTTAGCAATCCTCCTTTCCAGATGACTATTCAGTTCATGTTGGTGCTTTACATAGTTTTTTTTGGAGGGTCATATTTAATGGGGGTTATCGACATCACTCGTAAAGAGGTGTCGATGGTAATTTTTAAAATCGCTTTGATAATTATGTTTACCAATCCAGCGAGTTGGTTAACTTATAAGATGTTTGTTGTTGGAACTTTTAAAGACGGTATGGATCAATTAATGGCAATGATTATGATGGCTACAGATACTGCAACGGGTGATTCAAGTAATTTAAATTATATTGCTCAAGGGGGAAGAGCAATTGATGGTTCTAATGCCACAAGGTTTTCTTATCCTGACTTAATGATGAAAAAATATTTATCACCAGCGGTTGCTAAAAAATTATTAGGGGTTATCGGTGATGGCAATATTTATGGAATTCTTTATTTTTTAATTACTTATGCTCTGATTTTTTATTTTATTTATGTGATACTTTTGGTTTGTTCGATTTATATCGTCAGTTTTTTAAAAATGATTTTACTTTTAGGTTTAGGACCAATTTTTATTTCTTTGGCATTGTTTTCTAAAACTAATGAAATGTTTAAATCATGGCTGGCTTTCTTGGGCTCAAGGGCTATGGAAATGGCAGTTTTATTTTTAGTGTTATCGCCATTTTTAATGTTGATTGATAAATATTTTACTGATTTATTCTATTACAAAGTTTGCGGTGTGCAAAAAGGTATTCCACCTTTAAATTTAATTATTTTACAAACAACTGGACTTGATCGCAGTTTATTTGAATGGCTATTGATGTTTATAAAAATTGCCACAGTAATTTTTATAATGCAGACAGTTTTGGATCGAGTTCCACAAATGGCTGGGCAATTGATTTCAATTGGTGGCATTCCAAATCAAGATACAACTACTAAAGTTGGTTATGGAGCTTCAGGATTTGGCTTGGCAATAGGGGCAGCTAATTCGGCGATATTTGGAGCGATAGGGGCAGTTAGGAGTACTGCGAACTATGCAATTAATAAGTCGGGAGCGGTTCCCATGATGATTGGCGGGGCAACTGCCATAGCTCGAAAAACTGGAATAGCTTCAGCATTGAATGCTATTGGTAAAAAATTTCCATTTCGTGGACCACGCACCAGAATGCGTGACGCAGTAATTGAAGGAGCGATAAATGAGGCAAGAGCAGAAGGAAAGAGTAATGGCTTGAAGGGTAAGGAATTAGATCAATATATCCGTGAAAGCGCTATGGATAATTTAGCAAAAAGAATTGCAAATGATCCAAATAAAATGGCGATGCTTGGAGTTGATGGTAAAAATATTACTAAAGCTATGGATCGAGTTTTAGTGAGAGATGGTTTAAAAGATTTCCTTAAAGACCGAGCTCAGGATTTAAAAGCCGAAGGATTGCTCGGCAAAGAAATGCGTCAAAAACTACGTGAAGATGCTAAAGAATGGGCAAAAGATAATTTATATGATAGTTCAGGAGTAAAAAAAGTTGAAAATTATTTAAAGGATCGATCAATTAGAAGTTTCTTAAGAAGCAATGCTGAATATTCAACATCTGAGGCAGCTAAAGTTTTCAAAACTAATGAAGAACGCGCTAAGTATTTGGAGCATCTTGAAGATTTAAAACATCGTAATCAAAAAAAATGGGATGATGCTAAAAGAAATCCAATTAATAAAATGGTTCCATACATGCTTTCAAGAGCTAAGCATGAAGTTGTAGGTGATGTTAAGGGTAACCCTAATTTAGCTCGTAAAAATTTTGATCGTAAAGCTTATCTTGAAGAAAATGGTCGACCAACATGGGCAAGATATCTAAATCCGATAGCCCATATTAATTTCTTGGATCGAAGATTTAACAAGGAGAAATTTGAAGAAACTCGTCAGCTTCACGATCAACTTCTTCAGGGTCGTCTTGCCGAGAGATTGGCAAATGATGATGAAGGTATTGGCGAAGTTAATCCTAAAGATAAAAAAACAGTTAGAAGACAAAAAGCTAAAAAAATTGGTGAGCGTGATATGATGAAAGATAAGCTTAGAGAATTGGCCGTTGCTGATATTGAGCGTCAACTTAATCAAGAGACTGACTTTAGCAATCCTAGTGGGTCATATAGTTTGCCTGGATCTCCTGAGCGAAAAGAAGAGCTTAAGGAAAAACTTTTTAATGATTTATTTGTAAATGATGGAAAAACAATTTTTGAAAAAGCAATTCAATATGATCATTTGGCGGATAAAGAAGAAGGAAAGCCATCAATGGAGCAATTAGTTGCTCAAGCATCATTTAAAGATTCAACTGATCTTTTTGACAACATTGATAATTTAACTTTGAATGAAATTATAAATAGAAGAGAAAATATTGGCAAAGGTGAAGCAGGTAAAGGTTTATTTGTTAAAAAACTCGATGATAAAAAACATTTCTTAGAAATTAAAGCGGGGATGGAAGGCAATTTTAGTCAAGATAATTTATTTGGTTTTGCAACAGATTCTTCTTCTCAATCTTCGCCACCAAGACCAAATCAAGTAAGTCAAG
This sequence comes from Alphaproteobacteria bacterium, assembly GCA_046081665.1. Classification (GTDB taxonomy): domain Bacteria; phylum Pseudomonadota; class Alphaproteobacteria; order Rickettsiales; family UBA1997; genus CAILUF01. The sequence goes on from JBJTWJ010000104.1 coordinate 7,300, forward strand.
AGTATGAAAATAAATTGCGTTCTCAGCTTGAGAGTATTGATAGAAAAATTATTGATAAAATTAATGAAGAAATTGGCGTATATGAAGAGGAGATTGATCGCTTAGATGATACTTTTGAACAGATTGAACAAAATTCTCGTTCCACAAAACAAAGAAAATCAGCTAAAAAAGGTTATGCTGATGCCTTAAGAAGAGCTGCTGATGGTCTTGAAACCTCGCTTAGTTCGGATATTTCGGTTGAAGATTATAGAATTATTTCCAAGTTAAGGTCAACTGCAGATGCTGTTGCAAGTGAAGATCCATCTGCATTATCAACCTTACCGAAATTTGATGAGCAACTAGTCGATAAAAAATTTGCGGGAAGGGCTGATCTAGATCCACAGCGAGTATCTTTCATTAGAGATCAGTTTAAAGCTTTAGAAAGTGAGCGTCAGCAAAGTCAAGATAATATTGATCAAAACCCAATTAGAAAAGTTAGTCTTCCAGAGATTTCACCGGAATCTTTAAAATTTGAAAAAGAAAATGTCTCCAAAGCATCATATGACGTTATGTCAAAATCGCAGGATATGTTAACTGAAATTGGCTTATGGAAAAGTCAAAATGCAATTAAATTTGATGGCAAAGATTTAAAAAGTAATCAAAGAAATATTGCAATTCTAAATGAAGGTTTTGATCAAAATAGACATACTGATTCAACATACATGGTTACCCAATTGGATAAAAATGTTTCTGCGTTAAGATCGATTGACACTTCTTTTAAAATGAGTGGAATTACCAGCGAGTTTCAAAAAGGCCTTGGCGCTGAACAATTATCTTTAGTTAATGACAAATTAAGAGGCGATATGATTTCTTTAAAACAAGATATCGAGCAAGCCAATAAAAATAATCAACCACTCACTGCAGATCAAATTAAAACAAGAATTAATGAAATTTCTGAAGGCAAAAAACAAACTCTTGAACTTTATGATCAAGCAGTAACTGTATTTAAAGTTGAGAGTGCTATACAAAGAAGCGTTGAAGAGATGAGTCAGTTAAGATCAGCTACTGAGGCTAATTTGCCAACTGCAAGAGCTGAGATGGCTCCTCGATATATTCCTCAAGGCAGAGCAAATACTCAAGCTGAACAAAATAATGATTTCGCAAAATTCAAAAATCTTAAATATGATGATAAAGTTACTCAGGATAATCCAGCTTTTGCCAAGGCTATAAAACAAGATCTTGAATTTACTTCAAGAGTTGGAGATGTGCTTGATGGTCAAATAAAAACTAGTAAAGATCAGGGTAACGATGTTAGCAAAGATGTTGCTTTAAAATCAAAGGTTGATGAATTATCTGGTGTTTTGAAATCCACTCAATCAGCTTTAAAATCAACTCCTGAAGGAACAATTGATCGTGCTCAAAATCAAAGATTTGCCGATAAAATTGAAGATTTAAAGGGACAAATCACCAAAGATCATGCAAAAGATTTACAAAAAGTTGATGCTTCAAGTAAACAGCAAATGATGACGAGTATCGAAAAGAATGATCCACGAGTTTCAACTATGATCACTCAGGATAGATATCCAGATCCAATTGTTGCAGATCAAAAATTACTCAATAAATCTATGCAACAAGATTTGCAAGATTTACAACATCTTCAAAAAACTCTCAATCAAACTAGTTCTTCTGCAACAATTGAGCAAACAAAATCCTTGTCTGATGGCATTAAATCGATGAGTTCATTGCTCCAAGATAAAATTGCTAAAACTGAAGATCGTCAAACTAGTGTCGATAAATTATCGTCAGAAAATTTAAGAAGAATAGCTGGAGAAGTTAAAGAACAGCGTCAAGAATTTTTTGATAGAAATTTTGGTCAAATTGCCAAAGTTGTTGAAAGATCTGCGCAAAGCACTGAGTTGGATAAATCTTTTGTAAAACCTGATTCATTGCCAATTATTCCTAAGGCTAGTGATTTAGGATCTTCAATAGCAAGACTAGATGCTATTAACACTTCAGGAAATAAAATTGAAGCTGTACCTGATTTATTTTCACCTCAAAATCCTAAAGAACTCAAGGCATTATTGCAAAGAAATATTGATGGTTTACAAATGCTTCAATCAAGGCTTAATGCTCTTCAAAATAAAACGTTGTCGGATATTGAGCTAAGAACTAAAATTTTTAAAATAGCTGATAATCTTCAAGATAAAATTGAAGCAGTCGATAGAATTCCAGATCAAGGAGCTTTCAAACCGTATCAAAAAATTCAAGAAATAACTAAAGATGTAGAAAAAGAAAAAACAGAAATTTTAAGAGACCATGATGGATCAATTCGTAAAGTTAGTGAAAATTTGGGCCGTCAAATGGTTGCAGACTCAGCTTTGTCAACTAAATTATCATATGCCAAAGGTGATATTTTCAAAGATATAGATGTAAGTTCTAATCCAAATCAAAAAGAACTTGGAGCTGATGTTTCAAACGTTGATCGTCAACTTCGTTATAAGTTAGTAACTGAAAATAATCGATCCCAAGAATTATTATTAATTGCTAAAGAAGCTAGTGAAGTTTCACAAGATAAATCACTGCCAAAGATTGTTGAGAAATTGGAAAATTTAAGAAAAAGTGAAGAAAAATTATTGCAAGATTTTGATGATTTTTCTAAAACCAAAGAGACTAATAAACCTGAATTAGCCAAGGGTGACAAAGAAAAAGAACTTAACTCGTTATTTGATTCTAATATATCAAAAAAATATGATGAAATCAAAGAGCGTCGTCAAAATTTGATGAAGGCTATGAAAGCTCTTGACCAAAGTGATGCAAGTGATCAAAAATATAAGACAATAGTTGACCAATTAACTCAGATGCGAGCCAATCCTTACAAGGCAGATGAGTATTATCAAAAGGTAATGCCAGCTACTTCAGATCTCGGAGATCTTTTGGCTAATCCAAAAGTAAGAGATTCTTTGGATAGTGTTGGTCTAAGGGTTGGAAGATATGAAAGCAGTTTATCTTCTTCGCAATCAAAAGATCTTGATGAAAAAGCTGATGCTATTAAACAAAATTTATCTCGACCACGATTATTTTCTGAACTAGTAAAAGAATCTGATCTTGATCAAAAAACTTCTTCATCGTCAAGTTTAAAAGATTTGTCAATTGCCAAAATTGATTCACTCAAAGAAGAATCAAAATTTGTAAAATCGCAATTTGATAAACTTGGGCAATCAAAAGTTCTCTCCTCGCAAGAAGGATTTAGTCAGCAAATCCAAGATTTAACAACTGAACAAAAGAATTTAGAAAGTCTGTATGGTAAAGCTCAAGGGCAAATTGAAAAAGGCTCAACATTAAAAGAACTTGATGTTACCATGAAAGAAATTAAACAAACGCAAGATAGTTTTGTTGCTGAATCAAAAGCCTTTATCGATCAGAATCTCTCATTTGTGAATGCTAAAATTAATTCCAATAATCCTAATATTTCTCAACAAGGTCTTGAGGATTTGAATAAGTTGAATAAAGATCTAACGCAGTTGGATAAACAAGTAACTGCTCTTGATAAAGCTAAAATATCGGAGTCAACCATTGATTTTGTTGCTCCTAATCGTTTTGAAAAATTTAATGAATCAAAAGAATCGATTGTTCAAGGAGTTGTTCAGGATAACTTGAGAATGAAAGAATTCCAAGAATCTCTGCAAAAAATTAGCGATGAAACTGGTGATAAAAAATTAGGTACTTTAAGTAAAGATGCTCAAGGTATTATTGAATCACAACAGCAGGCCATTAAATCCTTCCAAGACATCGATCCAAAACAACCATTAAATGATGATAAAAAAGCGAAAATTGACGATCTGGTATTCAGGCTTGAAGATCTTAACAATCGTCAAAGAAAATTAGTAGAAGATTATGTAAAAAATAATTCATCAAATCCTGAATTGTTAGAATCAATTGAAAGAGCTAAAAAAACCTATGAATTTTTTGATGCCGAGAATAAAGCTAATGAGAGTAAATCATTTAAATCAGAATCGGTAAATGCTAATAGTTCAGCTCAAGATCAAGTTGCATTCTACAAAGCTGAAGCCAGACTAGAGCAAGTTGCAGGAATATCGAAAACATTGATAAGCAGTCAGATTTCTGATGCCTTAATTTCTGGCAAAATTAGCGATGCTTTATTGTCAGGAAAATTCCAAGATGTTTTTCTTAAAGGTGGCTTACCAATGATTGGTGGAGCTATGGCCTCAGCTAATCCAGAGTTTGAATCACAAAATGCTACAAAACTTCAAACCGAGAAAAAAATTCAACAGTTAAGTTTAAAAATGGATAAGCTTAATATGAAATTGGCTGAACAACAAGTTACTAGAATGAAAGAGCAAATGGAAAGTAAAGACAAGGTTAGTTCAGCTGAAAAATTTGAAATGATGGCTAAGCAATCTCAGTTGAAAGAATTGAGAGAATCTGTAAGTAAAAGAAAAAGCCATATCTCAAAAATTAATGACCAGCTTGGCAATAAAGAATAATGTTATTTCAAATTTTAATTGAGGTAATTTAACAAATTTTATATCGTTTATCTAATAATAAATGAACCAATTAGGTATTTATAAATTAAGCTTTATCTTTTTTCCAGTCGCACCTAACGCAAGCGACGCGTTTTTTGGCTAAAAATCCTGTAGTTGCTTGAAGCAAGACTAAAAAAACAAAAAAAATTAAAAATATTTTTAGTTTCATAAATAAATTTTTTGGTAATTTTATTAAAACTAAATTTATTTTGAAATTATTTTATAATTCACTGCATTTAAGTTTTTTTAATAAATTTACTTAAAAATATTTTATGAAGAATTTTAAAAGACAGGCTTTTTCTTTGATTGAATTATCGATTGTAATTTTAATTATTGGCATATTGGTTGCAGGAGTAACGCAATCAAGCAGGTTGGTTAGGCAGATTAAATTATATTCTGCACAATCAATTACCAGATCAAGTGATATAAATTCAATTGGCGAGATGGTATTTTGGGCGGAAACTACTTTAGAAAAATCTTTAACCAATGCTCAAGGAAGCTCTGATGTTGAAGATGGCAATGCAATTTCATCATGGAGCGATATTAATTTGCGCTCAAATCCTAAAATAAATCTAGCTCAATCAAATACTAATAATCAGCCTGCTTATAAATTATCCGGCATTAACGGTTTACCATCAATAAGCTTTGATGGTAATAATGATAACTTGTTTTCTACCTCGATAACCCCTCTTCCTCCCGCTGATAAAAATTACACTTTAGTTTTGGTTTGGAGGCCATCCAGATTAACTTCGGCAGATGGAGTAATATTATTAGCGCAAGGCACTAGCCCATTTGCTCCAAACAGAGTGGCTTCAATTCTTTTGTATGGTGGAACTTCTGGATTTGCAGGCTGGTTTAATTCATATTATTCCGCAACGCAAGTTGCCATTAATGTTGATTATATTACTATCATCACTATCAACAACAATTTGGCAAGCAATAATGTTGCAATTTATATAAATTCAAATACTCCTTCACTTGGCACTTCTTCAGGTGGTCCAGCAAATTTAGATCTTAGCAATCAAATTTTTTGCGTTGGTGGAGTGGATTCTATGGCATCAATGTATAATTTCTTTGGCTTAATTTCCGAAGCAATTGTATTTGATCGAAATCTCAAGGCAGATGAGGTTAGAGCTGTTAATAGCTATCTTAGCAAGAAATATGCCATAAAAATCAATTAGCTTTGTTATTTTAAGTAGTTAAAATATTGTCATCAATATTTTCTGTTTAAAAACAATGACAATTAACAATTTTTATCAAGATAAATTAAAAGTTCTTAAAAAAAGTAATCTTTATCGACAATTAAAAGTTTTTGATAATATTAATTGCGAAGTAATTGGTTATAATAATCAAAAAACTGCTGAAAAATATATTAGCTTTGCCAGTAATGATTATCTGGGTTTATCGCAAAATAAACTAGTTAAAGAAACTGCTATAAAAGCTATTGAAAAATATGGCTGTGGAGCTGGTTCGTCAAGATATATTACTGGTAATAATCAGCTTTATGTTGAGTTAGAAAAGCAGTTAGCAAATTTTAAAAAAACTGATGAGGCAATAGTTTTTTCTTCGGGATATGCCTGTGCAATTGGCGTTATTCCTGCCTTGGTAGGTGAGGGCGATTTGGTAGTTGCCGATAAATTCATTCATTCCTGTTTACTTGACGGTATAAAATTATCTTCGGCAAAATTGATTAGATTTAATCATAATAATCTTGAGCATTGTCAAAAAATTTTAGAGCAAAATCGTCATAATTTTAAAAAATGCTTATTGGTTAGCGAAACGGTATTTTCAATGGATGGTGATCTTGGAAAAATTTCTGAATTGCTTAATTTGGCAAAGCAATTTCAAGCTCTTTTTTTAAGTGATGATGCCCATGGTTTGGGATTGGATAATTTTAAAAAAAACCAATTTAGCAATTATCATTTACAGATGGGAACCTTGTCCAAGGCCTTTGGGGTGATGGGTGGATATATTTGCGGTGAAAAAAAAATAATTGATTATTTGCGTAATTTTGCAAGATCGCAAATTTATTCTACAGCTTTACCACCAAGTGTTTTAGGAGGTGCAATAATTTCCTTAAAAATAATTAAAAAACAACAATTAGCTAAAAAAGCTTTGGCAAATGCTCAATTTTTTTGTGAATTAATGAATTTGCCAATCGCTGAATCAGCAATTGTGATCATCAATTTAAAAACCAGCAAGCAAGCAATTGCAATTGCTAAAAATATTTTAAAACAGAAAATTATTATTGCTTCAATTCGTCCTCCAACCGCTATAACTCCTCGATTGCGCATTACTTTTTCTGCTAATCATACTAAATTGAAAATTAAAAAATTAGCAGAAATTTTAAAACTTGAATTAGCCAAAAATAAAATTAAATTTTAAAGAAAATTTATCCCTTAAACGCAAAAAAAAATTCTATGGCTATCCACAAAATTGACGCTAAAACTTTGCAAATTTGGCTTGCTAATGATCAGGTTATTTTAATTGATGTTCGTGAAGAAGCTGAACATCGCAATCAGAAAATTAAAGGTGCAAAATTAATTCCTTTGGGCAAGATTTCTAAAAAAGATTTACCTGAATTTAAAAACAAAAAACTCGTAATCCATTGCCAAGCTGGCAAAAGAGGACAAAGTGCCTGTGAAAAATTATTGCAAGAAGATAGCAATTTAGAAATTTATAATCTTGAAGGTGGAATAAATAGCTGGTGTGGCAGTGGTTGCAATGTTATTGTGAGTAAAAATTTTTTCTTACCTCTAGATCGCCAAGTTCAATTAACCATTGGCAGTTTTGTATTTTTTGGATCATTGTTAGCTTATTTTGTTGATGTTAAATTTGTTTTTATCCCAGCATTTTTTGGAGCAGGGTTGATTTTTGCTGGTTTAAGCGGGTTATGTTTATTGGCAAATTTAATTGCCAAGATGCCTTGGAATAAATAATGGAATTAAGTCATAGATTATGAAAAAAAATCAGCATTCTCATTAATCGAACTATCGATTGTAATTTTGATATTGGCATTTTAGTAGCGGGTGTCACTCAAAGCTCGAGATTGGTGAATCAGTTTCGAATTAATTCTTTGCGCCAACTAATAATTAATTCTCCGGTAAATAGTATTAAAGATTTATCGCTTTGGATAGAAACTACTCAAATCGAAAGTTTTATAGAAAGCGAAGCAGTTGATGGAACGCTTATTACTCAATGGTATGATATAAATAAATTAACTAGTTATAAACCAACAATAACTTCAGCCAACGGGCGAACAACTTATCTTTCAAATGGCATTAACTCTCTGCCAGCTCTTTATTTTAATGGATCTGGTTGGTTTGATATAAATTTTTTGGTGACTAATAGCAACACTAAAACAATTTTTGCGGTTATTAAAAATCAAAACACTAATCAGCGTAATTACATTTTTGATAACGATACCTGTACCCAATTTTGTTTTATAATTGAATATAATACAAGCACGGCTGGACACATGCACAACGGGGCTTCATTGTTGCAGGGTTCGTTTCAATTGCAAAAACCATATGTCGTTACTTTGGTTTACAATGGCACTAATTCTTTTTTTAGAAATAATGGTGTTCAAAATAACGCTGGAAACACTGGAACAAATCCAATGCTTAGCAATTTAATCTTGGAAATTCTTGCCAGCCGTTATACTATTCAGAGGGTTTTATTGGCTATATTGGCGAATTTATTGTCTTTGATAGAGTTTTAAAGACTGATGAATATCTCGAAGTTGAAAAATATTTATCAACCAAGGAGCTTGATTTTTTAAAGATTTTTATCTCAAAAATTTTGTCGTTGCCTTAAGGCACGACTGGCAAAAATATTTTGTTATAATTTTTTTTAAAGATTGAATTGGTATAAGTTAAATGAATTTTAATTTATAATTTTAGCTTAAGAAATAGATTATTTTTTAAAATTTTATTTTCTAAGTAAGTCTATTTATTTCAATTACATTACCTTGCATGACCGATTACAGGGCCTAGTGAGGTCATTTTTTGAAATCTATTTGAACTTGAAGCACCAATTAATTGCTGAAGTGGTGAGGAGAGTTTTTGCAAAATTGCTATGGCTTGAGAGTCATCTTTATCATGAGCTTTTTGATTATATTTTTTAAGAGATTCAAGAGCATTGTTTTTTAAAGGATCGCTATCAATTCGATTAAAAGGAGGATAATCGCTTTCAAATGCTTTATTAGTGATTGCAACTACTTGGTCTAATGATGATAGGGTTAATTGCTTTTTAAAATCTTTGTATAAATCTTTTTGATCTTGTGAAGATATATCGCTAGTTTTATCAATTAAAAATCTTTGTAAGAGGTTAATGCTTTTTATTCCGCAATTGCCTCTTTTGGATTGTTGAGCGGCAATTGAATTATGTTTATCTGCTTGATCAACGCTAGCTTGAAGAAAATTTAAGGAATTGGTTCTGAATTTTTTATAGAATTGCTCTTGGGTTTGATCTTGTGAATTTGTTTTAATAAATTTAACAACATATTCTTGGTTAAATTCCAGATCATTTCTAACATGAAAAGTAGAAATACCATTAATCTGTTTGTCACTAATCAAGCGATCCTTCGCTATGGGATTGCCATCGCAATAGCTAATGGTTTTAAGGTTATTAGTTTGTTTATCAACCTCAAAAATAAAATAAGAAGCATGGCCATCAATTTTAGAGCTATGAACATAAAAGTCTGATTGAGCGTTGGAAGTCATAGGGCTGGGTGTGTTAATTTTGTTAACCCCATCGCGATATAATCTAAAAAAAGGATTTTGCGAGCTTTTTGGTTCTGTTAAATTACCGCAAGTTTGATTAAAAATTGCTTGAACATAGTTTAACGAAGTTGGTTGATCCTGATCAGAAAAACTTGAATTTAAATAAACCTGATAGCGTTTATATTTGGCATAATTTTCAAGATATTCTTCATCGATACGGGGATTGTCATATTTCTTTTTCAAAACATCGCTAAGCCAAGTTTTATAATCATGATCACCATCTTTTCTGGCTTGATCTAGATAAGCTACTGCGATTTCTTCGCCAGCTTTTGATTTGACAATGTCGAGATCTTCATTGGTTATTTTAGAAACAGACTGTTCTTTTAATAATTCACTAGTTCTGTTTTTAAGTCTTTCTAAATAACCTTGTGAAGAAAGGTCAGATCTATTTGTTTGATTGAGCTTAAGATCTTGCATTGTTTGAATAGTTTTTTTAGAATAAAAAAAACTTACAAGATATTTAAAAATTCTTTTTAACATAAGTTTACTTTAGAAATTATACCATTTCAACTAATAAATGGTTCATTTATTAGTTGAAATGGTATTATATGCTGTATGATTGCGTTAATGAAGTTTAAAATTTATAACAGTTAATAAATTTCAAATATTTGGCTGTTAAATTTTAAAAATTATTTTTTAAAATTGTATTTAAAAAATTCCTTTAAATGTCGATTATAATTGGCTAAAATTAAAATTAAATTAATAAAATTAAATTAATTTACTTCGTTATAAAATTAAAATCATCTTTTAGCTGAGTTTTTATTGTTTAAAAATTAATTAAAATGAAAAAGAATATTGAACAATTATCAATCAAAGAAAATATTAGCGATGCCTTAAAAAACATGGTTGGAATTGATAATTTGCCAATCGATTATCAGGCAAATTTTGATTTTAATTTTTTTAACTGGTCAAAGAATTTTTTGGTTGTCAACAAAAATCAAAAAAATCAGCAAATAATTAATAAAATTATCCTTGCTGATGATAGTTATTTAAAAACTGATTTAGAACAGAAATCTGCAACTAAAAAAAACTTTTTTCAGGTTCAAAAACAATGTCGATTCAGTGCTGATCTAGCATTTTGCTATTTGAAATTTCATAAATTTTTTGATTTAACTAATAATGACTCCTCTGATCAATTATCTCTTGAGCATTCCCAAGCCATTGACGATTTTGAAAGAGTTAGACTGCTAATTCAAGCTAGTAATAATTATTTGGGAGTTGCTAAAAATCTCATTGAAAATATTGCCCAAAATATTGACAATGCTAACATCAACAATCTATCGCTGATATTGCTAACAAAAAATAAAAATTTAACAAAATTTCTTAATTTTTACCCAGAAATTGGTATTTATTGTGAAAACATAATTAAAAAATTAGATAATAAAGTTATTAATATTATTGAACAATTATCAACAACTATTGATGATCAAAAAAAATATACTCAACTTGTTATAAAGCTTTTGCAATATCTTGAAGCTCTTGATCAGACAAAGCAATCAACTAGTAACCAAAGTGATAATATTGAAAAAATTGCTAATCAAGAAGAGGTAATCGATAATGTTGAAAATGTCGAAAAAAAATTACAAGAAGTTATTGAGCAAAATGATTCAGATCAGCAACAATCACCAGAAAATATCAGTGAGGCAGTTGATCTTGAAAAGTTTAAAATAATTCATGAGGATCAAGAAGATTCATCGCAATCAATTATTCAGCAATCTGAAATTGACCATAGTCAAATTGCTTATAAAAATCCTTATAAAATTTATTCAAAAAAATATGATGAAGTAATTTTTCCTCAAAAAATAGTTAATAAAAGTGAGTTGCAAAACCTCAGAAATCAGCTTGATCTGCGCATTAATAAATTATCAGGAATATCTAAAAAAATGCATTTCAAACTCAAGAGAAAGCTTCTTTCAAAACGCAATACTCTTCTTGAATTTGACTCATCAAAAGGGGTTTTGGATCGCAAAAAATTATCATCACTAATTCTCAATCCTCATCTTGAGGAAATTTGGGTTAATAACAAACATCACGAATATCAAGACACTGTGTTAACTATATTGCTTGACAACTCGGGATCAATGCGAGGAAATCCTATTGTTATCAGTGCTATGGCTTGCCAAATTATCGCCGATATTTTGCAAAATTTTGCTGTTAAAACTGAAATTATAGGTTTTACCACGGGGGATTGGAAAGGAGGAAGAGTTAGAAAATTATGGGAAATTTCTAATCGTCCACAAAACCCTGGAAGGCTTAACGAATTACGCCATATTATCTACAAACATTTTAACCAAAGTTTTAAAAAATCGAAAGTTAATCTTGGTCTAATGCTCAAGGAAGGAATTTTAAAAGAAAATATCGATGGTGAAGCAATTTTATTTGCTCGATCGCGTTTGATGCAACAAAATGAAAAACGCAAAATTTTATTGGTAATATCTGATGGAACTCCAGTTGATGATTCAACAACTTCTAATAATTCCCAAGATATTTTAACAATGCATTTGCATCAGGTTATTAATAAAATTGAAAAACAGGGTAAGATTGAAATGGTTGGAATTGGTATTGGTCATAGCACAGATGAATTTTATCGTAATTCACTGACTATTAAAAATGTTGAAGAGTTGGGCGATGCAATGATTGAAAAAATTGCTGATTTGTTGTAGTTTATTAATTTCAAATTTTAATAAAATAATTTTTTTTATTGATTTTAAAAATAGTTTTGAGCTAGTTTAAAAGTCATCTTAAAATTAATTCATCAAATTCACTATGTTTAAAGCAAAAAAAACTAACGAAAATAAGGAAGATAAAAAAAATAAAACTTCTTCGAAATCAGCACCTAAATCATCTATAAAAAAAACTAATGATTTGAATAAAGAAACAAAATCTAATAACAAATCAACCTCAAGTTTTTCATACAAATCTAGTTTGAATAAATTAACCAGAAGTTTTGCTTTACTTTTGATGTTAACGGTAATTGTTGTTATGTATTTCTCATTTATTCGTTACAAAATTCTTCTCGAAAGAGTTGATAATGAAGTTGAAATTTCAACCAATCAAGTTGAAAATGTATTTATTGATTATGCCAATATTGCTGAAATGTTATTGATGCATTTAAATCATAAAATGATTGAAACTGATGCCTTCAAGCTAAATACTAAAATAACTCAAGTTCTCACAACTTTTAATAATGATACCAAGGTTATAAATTCTTTAGGAAATAATTTTATTGCTGGAGGAATGTTTTATTGGATTGACAATAAGAAAAATTTAATTGCGAGTAGTAACGGTTTGGTTTCAAGGGTTATCAATTTATCGAATCGAGATTATTTATCAAAAACTGAAAAATTGCCATTAAGAGTGCAGGTTGGTTCTCCGGTTATTGGGGCATTATCAGGTCAGTCAATTGTTCCCATGGCATTAGGTATTTACAATAATCAAGGACTGTTTGCAGGAAGTTTAGTCTTAAGTCT
>JBJTWJ010000105.1:0-1085 GCA_046081665.1 Alphaproteobacteria bacterium
TTATATTTTTATATTTTTATTTATTTTTTTATAAATTCACTTAAAAAAAAATTTATTGCAAGCTTTTTTTAAAAAAATTGTATTTTTTAAAGATGATTTTTATTTAAAATAAATTACAAAAAATTAATTTTTTATTAAAAATTATTTGGGCAATTTTTTAAATTATTTTTCACTAGCAACATAGCCATTTCTTCTTGGGTCTGCACCTCCTAGGAGCTCGTGATTGTTAATAGCGATGCCATTAATTCCGCTTGTTATATCAGTTAAAACAACTTGATGATTCAATTTTTCTAATTGTTTTTTTAATTTAACTAACTCAGTTCGATCTTCAAGCTCTAGGCGATTGGCAATTACTGCAAAATTTGGCAATGAAATAGCGCTTTGAATATCAAGATTCCAATCTAACATTGCCACTAAAGTTTTAACAATAAATTGAGTTATTCGTGGACCACCTGGTGAGCCAAGAGCGATTATCAAATTATTTTTATCATCGAAAACAAACGTTGGTGACATTGAACTCAAAGGCTGTTTACTCGGAGCAATAGCATTAGCTACAATCTTCGAGTTATCATATGGGTTTAAAGCAAAATCGGTTAATTGATTGTTCAAAACAAAACCATCAACCATCAAACCCGAGCCAAAGAAATATTCAATGCTACTTGTCAATGCTACAACATTGCCATTGCTATCAACAATAGAAAAATGAGTTGTTGAGGGTTTTTCAAAAATTTCCTGATTGTTTAATTTTTTAAGTTTTAGATTTCCTGCTGAAAAATCTTGAGCATAGTTTAAATCGATTAATTTTGCTCGCCAAACGAGATAATCTTGGGCAAGGAGTTTATCAATAATTTTATGATTAACATCTCCTAGATATTGTTTACGATCAGCATAAGCTAATTTAATTGCTTGTGAAATTAAATGAATGGCCTCAACAGAATTTGCTGAATAATTGGCCAATGAAAAATTATTTAAAATACCCATAATTTGTAATGTGCTAACTCCTCCCGAAGGCAATGGCATTGTACATATCTTAAATTTTTTTCGATAATTCTGTTGAGGCCATTCATTTAATTTCACAAGCAATT
>JBJTWJ010000106.1:0-2686 GCA_046081665.1 Alphaproteobacteria bacterium
GCAGATAATTTCTTTTTAACAACTAAGAACTGGATCTTACCGCAACAACAACATGATTTTTTACAAAAACTAAAAAAAGCATATTTTGATATTTCACCTAGTATTAAGGCGATTATTAATCATCAACATAGAGATCATTTGGAACTAAAAAAAGATCATTTGGAACTAAAAAAAATGATATTAGAATCAGAATTACAAAGACAACCAAGAATCCAAGATGAAGCACCAACAACTGGATCTTCTCATGCTCCTGCATCCTCGCCCATTCTTGACAAGCTAAAAAAAGAAGATTCAATGCCTTTAGGTGCGACTGGCAAAAAACCTGATCAAAGCCTATAGGCACGACTTTATGAATATCTTGCTTAATTTATCATTTATTAAGTGGAAATGGTATCAGATATTTTTTTTTAAAATCTTATTCTTTAAAATTTCATTTTTTAATTAGGTCTTTTTTTCGACCAAAGTCGATCAAGCATAAAAAACCACACGCCATTAATTAATGGTTCAATAATAGCATCAAGTACCGCTAAATCAAAACTTGTTCCAGTGATCAAGCGATTGCAAGTCATAGCAATTATAAAATGACCAAAAGTGTAGATGATCGCTCTCATTATGCTTCCAAAGATTGAAAGCTCTTTTAATCTACTAAAAAAATTTTTTTTATAAGCCATTAGTTTTAGTTATTTTATAATAATTCAAAACATTCTTTATTAGCAAATAAATGATGTAAAAATTTATTGTTAATACCATGCCCAGTTTTGAAAGCATTGAATTCCCCGATTATAAAATGTTGGGCTAGATACATATCACCCAAAAAATCTAGAGTTTTATGTTTAACAAATTCATCTTCATAGCGTAAACCTGAATCATTGATTACCCCATCTTTGCTTATAACGATAGCGTTATTAAGATTTCCGCCTTTGGCTAATCCATGGCTATGCATGGTTTTGATTTCGTCTTCAAAACAAAATGTTCGAGCTCGACAAATATCGTTTTTAAAGGAGTTTGTGGTAGCATGATATGAAAGATGGTTGTGGGTAATGTGAGGATTATTAAAATCAATTTTGATATTCAAAGCAAAATTTAAAGAAGGGGAAACTTCGATGAATTTATCATCTTCTTTGAAAGAAATTTTTTTGGTAATTTTAATGACCTTGCGCGATTTATCGCTGGTTTTAATTCCAGCACATTCGATCATAAAAACGAAAGGTTCAGATGAACCATCCATGATTGGAATTTCAGGACCATCAACTTCGATGATTAAGTTGTCAATTCCGCAACCCCAGATTGATGCCATCACATGTTCAACTGTTGAAATTTTAACTCCCGAAGAATTTGTCAAAGTTGTTCCTAGGTTAGTAGCAGTAACGCATTGAAAATTTGCGTTGATTTTGTTATCAATATTTTTTTGATCACTTCTTTGAAAAATTATTCCAGTATTGTCTTGAGCTGGGTGAAGTGTTAAGGTAGTTTTTTCTCCAGAGTGCAGGGCAATCGATGAGCAACTAATTTTGCTGTTGATGGTTTTTTGAAAAGAACTAAGCATGTTGTTGAGATTTTTTTATTTTTTGCCAAGGCATTTTAGCATTAGTAACATTATAAACGCAAATGGTATTGCAGATTAAGTCATAGGCAGTGGTTTTGCTTCTGGTAAAAGTATGGATTTGTAACCAAAGAGTGAAAATAATGCCAAATAAAATATTGAACTCATTAGCGGTAATCGCTTGAAAGAGATCGATGTTATATTTGAGTTGATAGCTGAATAAGTAAAAGATATAGAAGAATGGTAAAATTGATAAAAAATAATGCAATAAGGCTCTTGAAAAACTAAGGGGTAGGGTATTTTTTTTAATTATTGTAAAGCCCATAGTTCTTTTGCCAATTGTTGCTCGCCATGATGATGAATTTAAATAAGCGTGATAAATTGCTCCAATCATTAAAATTGAAAACATTAAAATCATTGTTTTGGAAAAAACTTCATGCTGATAGAGAAACTCAAGATGTTCAGGGGTGTTTTTGGGAGTATCGGTTCCAAATTTTTCTTTAAACTCATTTTTAAAGGCAAGCAAAGATGGCTCAAGAAAAGATCTGCCAAAAGTTTCGGCAAAAAAAATACGCACAAGTAAAACAATAACTGAATCAATTGCTCCAGCTATTGAACGTTTGAAAGATCCAACTAGGTTCAACTCATTATCATGATGTTTTTTTTGATGGTGAATTTCTAAAAATTTGTTTTTTAAATTGTTAAAGTTTCTTTTAGTTGTGTTCATAGCCAAAGTTTTTAAGTTTTGTTAAATCAAATTTAATGTTATTGCTTTTAAATATTTTTTCATAAAATACACTATTTTTAAATAAGATTTGAGGTTTATTATTTTTTTGAGGTTTTTTGAATTGCCCTATGCAGGTTAAATTAAGCGTTAATTTTTTACTAAGGTCAAGAATTTTTTTCAGATCCTTTGATTTAACACTAAAAGCCAATTCATAATCATCACCACTTATCAATAAATTTTGAGTTGGATATTGTTGATTATTTTTTAGAAAATTAATTGCAGATTTTGAAATCGGAATATTTTGCGTAAAAATTTCAGCATCAAGTTTTGCACTCATACAAATTTTTTCTATGTCAGCTAATAAACCATCAGAAATATCAATTGCCGATTTAGAGATTTTGTTTTTTAGCAATTGT
>JBJTWJ010000107.1:0-2152 GCA_046081665.1 Alphaproteobacteria bacterium
GGGGGTTCGATCCCCTCCCAAGGAGCCACTCTTAAATAACACCCCTCTTAAAAATCATTTTGCTAAATGATGAAAAACAAAATAAGAAAGACTGTATCCAGCATTTTTGAAATCTACAAAGATTGCCTTAGATTAAAGATACAATCCCTTAAACACATAACTACCCTTGTAATTATTTACATTGTTGCAACATTAGCATTTAACACAAAAACAGAAATACAAATATTAAACGAAATAATATTCCCTTTTTTGACACTTCCTTACTTCTTATTTTTTTTAGCAATATCAATTTGGATATTTAATCACCTTCCCAAGACAATAACAGATTTTTTATCATCGCTATTACAATTAGATTTTCCTGAATTTGGTTACAAATATTTTAGTTATACATTGAATTTAATATTGGGTGTTATTTTAGTGTTTGTTTGCTTTTTCTTTATGATTGTCTTACCTATTTTATTATCTATAATATTTTTAAAAATACCTTATACCATTTCCCATTTTTAAAAAAAATTTTGTTAGAATTTTAATTTTTTTTAAAACTTTTAAAGATCGAATTGCTATTATACCATTTCAACTAATAAATGAACCATTTAGGTATTTATAAATTAAGCTTCATCTTTTTGGCTAAAAATCTCTAAAAAGCCTCAGCTGTATGGATATACAGCTTCATTTTTTAAAGATTTTTATCTCAAAAAACGTGATCAAAGCCTTTAGGTGCAACTTTTAAAAATATTTTACTTAATTTATCATTTATTAAGTATAAATGGTATTTACTCAACAAAATTTAATATACCTTTGGCGCTGGCTACTGCGGTGCTGAAGCATCCTTGCAAGAGATATCCGCCGGTTGGGGCTTCCCAATTGAGCATTTCTCCAGCAACAAAAACTTTGGGTTTGGCTTTTAACATAAAATTGTCATCAACTGAATCACGATCTACTCCGCCAGAAGTTGATATGGCACGGGCGATATCAGTTGTTGCAGTTAGAGTAATTGGTAAATTTTTTAAATAACCAGCCAGCGTTTCGTAGTTAACATTGGCGAGTTGATTTTTGGGGATTAATTCATTTAGTAAAACACTTACCACCTTAGGAAATCCGGCTTTGCGTAAATAATTGCTGAGTGATTTTTTGCCTTGCACTTGCAGTTTTTGGGCTAGCGTAGCAATTGACATGGCAGGGCGTAAATCTAAAAACACCAGTGCCTTACCATTATCATCAATGGCTCTACGCAAATATGGGGCTAAGGCATAAACAGGCCCACCTTCAATTCCTTGTTTGGTTAAAATTATTTCACCTTTTTCACAAAAATTTTGATGCCTAAGAGCTATTGATTTTAAGGGAGTTCCGGCAAATTTATCTATCAAATATTGCGACCAGTTACATACAAAACCACAATTCGCTGGACGCAACTTCGAAATTTTCACGCCACTTTTTGAAAGGATCTCAACCCAAGAGCCATCTGAACCCAGATGTGGCCAAGAAGCGCCACCAAGTGCTAGCAAGGTTGCATCAGCTTTGACTTTAATTATTTTTTTTTCAGCGTTGCTAAATATCAAATCCTCGCCCTCAAATCCAAGCCATGAATGGCGTAGGCAAAAATTAACGCCAAGATTATCAAGCCTTTTAAGCCAAGAGCGAAGCAGTGGCGAAGCTTTCATCTGCTTTGGAAAAACTCGACCACTAGTGCCAATAAAAGTTTCTTGCCCTAACTCTTCACACCAGTTTTGTAATTTTTGTGGATCAAAATCTTCGATGCAAGGCTTCAGCCAATTTGAACTTTCAAAATATCGCGAGGTAAATTTTTCCAAAGGCTCGCTATGGGTTAGATTTAAACCTCCCCTGCCCGCTAATAAAAACTTACGGCCCACTGTTGGCATTGCCTCATAAATCGTCACGCGATGTCCAGCTCGAGCAATAATTTCAGCACCCATCAAGCCACTTGGCCCACCACCAATAATTGCAATATTTTTAATATTTTTCATTTAATTTTATAAGAACTTAATAATTACCAATAACCAAAAATCTTGATAACAATATCATTTATCGCTGTTAATTCAAAAATTATTCTTTGACATTTTGCTTTAAAATAAAACTGATTTTTAATTATAAAATGAAATTCATATTAGTGAAATTCATATTAGTTTATCTT
>JBJTWJ010000108.1:0-2285 GCA_046081665.1 Alphaproteobacteria bacterium
TATTTTAACAATATTTAACAAGTATGCAGTTTTAACAATTTATAATTTTTTAAATAAATTTGCATCACGATCTATTGAATTTCGTTGCGATTATCAATCTGCTCAGGCTTTTGGTGGAGAGAATATGGCTAGTGCTCTGGAAAAGCTTGGCGAAAATGGATATTTAACAATTTTTTCAACTCACCCTAAAACCGCTAAACGCATAAAAAATATTAAATTGGTTACAGTGATTAATAAAAATATCTCTGCCAAATTTTTTGACAACCTTGCTAATTTTTTAACGACGATGATATTAATTGCAATATGCTTATATTTTGCCAAACAAGCAAATATTGATCAATATGTTCGGCAAATAATTCGTAATCACGAATTTATCCATAGCAAGTTGTCATACCTATTGCAATTGTTTAAACAAATATACTAAACCTATGAATGATTTTGTTAATCTTGGCGAGTTGTTAATTTATCAAGCAAAAAAATTTAATAATCCCCAGGCTTTTAATTTTAAGGAGCATAATCATTTAAGATCATTTTCTAATCAGCAATTTGCAGAGCAAATCCATTGTTTTGCAAGAGCATTGCAAGATCTTGGTTTAAAAAAAAAACAAAGCTTAGCAATCTATTGTTATCAAAACCCAATTTGGTTAATTGCTGATTTTGCAACTATCATTGCAGGAGGAGTAAGTGTTCCAATCTTTCATAACATTGCTCATGAAAATTTGCTTTATCAACTTAAGGATAGTGAAGTAAAATATGTATTTACGGATAATCCTGATATCTCAAAAATTCTTCACCAAGAAAATTTTGATTTAAAAATAATAAGTTATGGATTTAAAGATGAAAATTCCATTGCCTTCGAAGAATTGATTAAAACTCAAGAGTTATTGATAAAACAACATGATTATCAATTATTAAATTTGGTTAAGAATATCAATAGCCAAGATTTAGCAACAATAATTTATACATCTGGAAGCACTGGAATGCCTAAAGGAGTTCGTATTACTCATCATAATTTGATTTCACAAATTAAAGACTGTCAGCAATTTTTCCCCTTTGGTGGAGATGAGATTGCTTTGTCATTTTTGCCGTTAGCTCATATTTTTGAGAGAATGGTAATGTGTTATTATATCAGCTGTGGAATTAGTGTTTATTTCGTTGATGATATTAAAAAAATTAGCAATTTTCTGCAAGAGTTTAAACCTAATTTGATGACATGCGTGCCAAGAGTTCTTGAAAAAGTTTACGCTAAGATTGTTAATGGCGTTGATGATTCAAGTTTTATAAAAAAAATTATTGCTAAAAAGGCTATAAAATTTGCTTTGCAAAAAGAGCCATTAGCTGAAAGGCAATTTTTTTTCGAAAAAATTATTAGTAAAATTTTTGATTTAATGGTTTTTAAAAAATTCCGTAATGCTCTAGGTGGAAGAATGCAAATGATTATTTGTGGAAGTGCATCACTATTACCTGAGCTTGAAAAATTTTATTGGAATATTGGTGTAAAAATATATTGTGGTTATGGTTTAACAGAGTCATCGCCAGTGATAACAGCAAATTGTCCGCAAAGCTTTAAACTTGGAACTGTTGGCAAGGCATTTCCAAGTGTTAAAATAAAAATTGCAGATGATCATGAGTTATTGGCAACTGGAGCGAATATAATGCAAGGTTACCACCATCTTGATCAAGAAACTAAATTAACCATAGTTGATAATTATCTTAAAACTGGTGATTTGGCTGAGATTGATCACGATGGTTTTGTTAAAATTATCGGCCGAAAAAAAGATTTATTTAAAACTTCTAACGGTAAATATGTTTATCCAGTTGTTATTGAGCAAAAATTAGTTCAGGAGTTGGGGTTTTTAATTGGGGCGTTGGTAATCGCTCAAAATCGTCAATTTGTAAGTGCTTTACTTTTTCCTGAAATTGAAATGGTTGAAAAGTTGAAAATTAAATTAAAATTTAAAGGCGATAATCAGCAATTCTATCAATCAAAAATCCTTAATGATTTTATTGAAAGTAAAATTAGTTTGATAAATAATCAGCTTGATAACTGGCAACAAGTAAAAAAATTTTTAATTATCACCCAGCCAATCAGTATTTCAAGTCATGAAATCACTCCGTCAATGAAGTTAAGACGCAACATTATTGAAAATAAATTTTTCGAGCAAATCAATAATATTTATTCTTAGTTTTATCATTAATTGTTAAGTTAATTTAAAAAACATATTTTAGAAATATTTTACTTAGATAATTATATTTTTTTTAAAAGAATTAAACAAATATTAAAA
>JBJTWJ010000109.1:0-19544 GCA_046081665.1 Alphaproteobacteria bacterium
GAAAGCTTTATTAATTCATCAAAATCCGCTTGGAGAGTGGTCGATTGCTCCTCAAACGCTTTGATTTGCGCATCAATCGGATAGCGATAAACATCATCTAAATTAACAATTTTTTGTGATTGATTTTTACCTTCACAAACGAATAATGGCAAAATCAAATCGCTAGCGTAAAGACGATGCGTTGCTAGCAGATCTCGCAACCATTGCGATTTGCGATTGCGTCTTAATCTTAAATGCGGATAATTGGCGATTATAGTCATATTTTTTTTAAAAAATTTTATTTAAAATAATTATAAACATTACTTTTTATTATGGCAAATATTTTACATGAAATTTATCAACATAAGCTAGTTGAAGTGAGAAATCGCAAGAAAATCAAGGATTTAAGGCAAATTTGCCAAGAGCTAAAATGCCTTGAAAAAACTCCTGCTAATCGCAATTTTTATCAGCAATTACAACATAAAAATCTTAACCAAGAAACAGCTTTAATTTGCGAAATTAAAAAAGGTTCACCTGCAAAAGGCTTAATTAGAGAAGATTTTGATGCTATAAAAATCGCTCAACAATATCAAAATGCTAATGCTACTTGTCTGTCAGTTTTAACTGATCAAAAATTTTTTTACAGCACTGATCAATTTCTTATCCAAGCAAGAAGTGCTAGCACTTTGCCAATTTTACGCAAAGATTTTATGGTTGATCCTTATCAAATCTATGAAGCAAAAATGCTTGGTGCAGATTGCATTTTATTAATTGTGGCAATGCTTGACGATGCAAAACTTCAAGAATTAGAACAAGTTGCAATTGATCTAAACTTATCAGTTTTAGTTGAAGTTCATGATCAAGAAGAGTTGTTAAGAGCAAATAAACTTAAGTCAAAATTACTAGGAATTAACAGTCGTAATTTAAAAACATTAGAAGTTAATTTACAAAATATTATAGAGCTTGCAAAGCAAGTTGATAAATCTTATACTTTAGTTGCAGAAAGCGGAATTAATTCGCTTGCTGATTTAAAAAAATTAAAACAAGCTGGAATTAATTGTTTTTTAATTGGTGAATATTTTATGCGTCAGAATAATATCGCTCAAGCAGTTAAATCAATGCTTGAAGCTTAATTTAAGAATTTTTTAATAGTAAAATAAAATGTTTCGTATCGCAATAATTGGTCGACCCAATGTTGGCAAATCAACACTTTTTAACAAGCTAGTTGGCAAAAACTTTGCTTTAACTGATGATCTTCCGGGTCTTACTCGTGATCGCAAAGAAGCCCAAGGCAAACTTGGCTCTTTAGAATTTATAGTTATCGACACTGCAGGTCTTGAAAATAATTTAATTGAAAATTCGATTAGTCAAAAAATGGTCGAACAAACCGAGTTTGCTGTTGGCGATGCTGATTTATGCTTGTTTGTAGTTGATGCTAAATCTGGAATTCAAAATGACGATCTGCACTTTGCCAATTGGCTTCGTAAAACCAATAAACCAGTTTTACTTATTGCCAATAAATGTGAAAATTTTAATGAAGAAACTTTTAGTAAAGAATATTATCGCCTTGGCTTTGGTAAACCAATTGCCATATCTGCAGAACATAAGCTTGGTTTTGGCGATCTTTATGATCATCTAAGTGAAATCATTGAAAAATATCAGCAAGATTTTTTAGAGCTTGAAAACCAAGAGCCAGACTCAAAAAATTATGATCTGCAAATCGCCGTAATAGGCAAACCCAATGCTGGAAAATCAAGTTTTTTAAATCAGATTTTACAAAAAGATCGCTTAATTACAGGTCCGCAACCGGGGATCACTCGAGATGCAATAGCCATTGATCATGAATATAAAAACCATATTATCCGTTTTATTGACACTGCAGGAATCCGCAAAAAAACCAGTATCGATCATAAACTTGAAAAGCTTTCAGTGCTTGATAGCTATCGTGCTATTCGTTTTGCCCAAGTGGTGATTTTGATGATTGATGCTAATTCAATTTTAGATCATCAGGATGTAGCATTGGCAGGGCAAGTTTTAAAAGAAGGTCGAGTCTTACTTTTTGCCATAAATAAAATAGATTGCGTTAAAATTGACAAAGAGGTTTTTATGCGTCAGGTTCGTCAACAAATTCAAAATCTTTTTCCTGAGATCAGTGGTGCGCCAATCCTTGGAGTCTGTGCAATTTCGGGTTATAATGTTAATAAAATTTTAGATTTAGCAATTGAAAGTTATCAACAATGGCAAAAACAAATTGCTACTTCAAA
The DNA here is from genome assembly GCA_046081665.1 of Alphaproteobacteria bacterium. Taxonomy (GTDB): domain Bacteria; phylum Pseudomonadota; class Alphaproteobacteria; order Rickettsiales; family UBA1997; genus CAILUF01. Next base: position 2,244 of record JBJTWJ010000109.1, read on the forward strand.
AATCAATGAATGGCTAGAATATGCTAAAACTCAGCATTCGCCAAAAATGCATAAAGGCAAACCTGTCAAATTAAAATTTGCGACGCAAATAAAAACTCGTCCACCAACTTTTGCAGTTTTCACTAATCATCCTCAAGTTTTAAACGGCGATTATCAACGCTATTTAGTTAATTCGCTTCGCCAATATTTTGAACTAAGCCTTACGCCAATTCGCTTATATCTGCGTAAATCTGAAAACCCTTACGCTGAAAAAAAAGAAAAAGTTTTTTCAAAAAAAGTTTTTAACAAGAAAAAATAATTTTAACCAATTTTAAATGGTTTTAAATAATTTTAAAATATTTTAACAATATTTAACAATAACTATGAAACAAAAAATATCGCAAAAAATTGATCATCAAATTGACAATAAAATTGACAATAAGATTGCCAAAAAGATTGATTGCCAAAAAACTTTTAATATCGCCTGTAACTTTGAAATTGCAAGACTTGAAGAAAATTCATCATTTGTTCCTAATCTTGATAACAATTATGTTTTTGATCAAAAAACTAGCCAAGCAATTCTTGCTGGTTTTGCTTTTAATCAGCGAGTTTTGGTGCAGGGTATGCACGGTACGGGCAAATCAACTCATATCGAACAAATTGCCAGCAGATTGAACTGGCCGTGTATTCGAGTAAATTTTGATTCACAAATTACTCGTCTTGATTTAGTTGGAAAAGACATCATCAAACTTAAAGATGGCAAACAAATTACTGAATTTAAAGAAGGGATCATTCCCTTTGCCTTGAGAAACGGTATCGCATTGGTGCTTGATGAGTATGATGCTATAAAAACCGATGTTTCTTTTGTAATTCAGCGTTTGCTCGAAGAAGAAGGAAAATTTGCCTTGCTTGAAGAAAATGAAATAATTCAACCTCACCCAAATTTTCGCTTATTTGCAACTTCAAACACTTTAGGTGCAGGTGATGATTTAGGAATTTATCATGGTACTAACCTTATCAACCAAGCCCAGATGGACCGCTGGAACATAGTTGCATCACTAAATTATTTGCCAGAAAATCAAGAATTAGCGATTTTATTAAAAAAACTTCCTGAAAGTTTAAATAGTGATATCAAGCTTGCTAAAATGATGATAACCTTGGCAAATTTGAGTCGTGAAGCTTTTAAAAATGGTGATATTTCTAATCTGATTTCACTTAGAACCTTAATTTCTTGGGGCAAAAATATTGAGATTTTTCAATCAGTTAAAGAAGCTTTTATCTTAAGTTTTTACAATAAAATTATCGATGAAGAAAAACCAATTCTTAATGAATTTTATCAACGGGTTTTTGGTGAAGAACTACTGTAAAAAAAATTACTAAAATTCCCCAGATCGCTGATAAAGCTGAAGCAATCAATACTGCTAATTTTATTTCTTCAAGAATAATTTCTTCATTAAAAGCCAAATTGCCAATGAAGAAACTCATCGTAAAACCGATACCAGTGAGAATTGCTACACCGTAAAATTCTACCCAATTAACCTCACCATTTTTTGGACATCTTGGCAATTTACAAATCTTGAATTTCACCGCTAAATAGGCAGTCAGCATTACGCCAATTTGTTTACCAAAAAATAATCCCAAAACAATTCCTAAAAATAAACTTTCACTTAAAATCGATAAATCAAAATTATTTAACACCACAGCACTATTGGCAAAGGCAAAAATTGGCAAGATCAAGTAATTAACCAAGGGAGCAATCAGTTTAATTAATGATTTCAAGCAATCTTGCTGACGCGGAATAAAAATCGCCAACAACACTCCTGCAAGGCTAGCGTGAATTCCTGATTTCAAAATCATTAACCACAAAACAATGCCAAGAACGACATAAAAAATTAATTTGCTAATTTGTTGCAGATTTAAAATTGCCAATATCCCTAGAATTATCAATGCCCAAAGCAAATAAATAATTTCAATATTAGTTGAATAAAAAATAGCAATAATTACAATGGCAATTAAATCATCAAAAATTGCTAAAGAAACAATAAAAACTTTTAGGGATTTAGGAATTTTTTTTCCAAATAAACAGATTACACCGTAAGCAAAAGCAATGTCTGTAGCACATGGAATAGCAATCCCAGAAAGATTTTGAGGATTTTTGATATTACACAAATAAAAAATTAAGGCTGGGAAAATTACTCCCCCAACAGCACAGATTAATGGCAAAGATGCTCTGTTTATTGACGATAATTCACCACTTAATAATTCTTCTTTTAATTCCAAACCAACCAACAAAAAGAAAATTGCCATTAAAAAATCATTGATCCAGTCTGTTAAACTAAGATCTTTTACAATACCTATTGCTGGAAGATTTATGGGAATAATTATTTCAAAAAAATTTTGATAATTTGAAAAATACCCAGAATTAGCGATTATCAAGGCTAAAGAAGTGGTAATTAGCAATAAAATACCCGTTAAAGCTTCAAGTTCAAAAATTTTTTTAACTTTTCTTAACATTTTTAAATAAAATTAGTTTTTGTTAGTTTTAAATTACTATTAGCTGTTTTAATAATTTTTTATTAACGAGTTTTTTGTTTATTTTCTGTACCTCTGGGATCACCTTTTGGATCATCTGATGAAATCTGCTGAACTTTTTTTCTATTAATTATTCTTTTAAAAAAACCTTGAATCTTGCTAGCTGATTGCTGTTCTAAAGTTTTTTGTTTTTCGATTTTTTCAACAAAATTTGTCTGTTTTTGCCCTGTCGAATCTTCAGGATTTGCAGATTTTAATGAGTTCGAGGAATCATTTGAAACTGATAAATTTGATGCAGAATTTTGCGAAGAAGAATTTGCTGTTGGATCAATTGATTTTTCACTAACTTGAGATTGATCAGTTTGTGATGAATCATGATTAGATTGTTGATCAGTTATATTTTTATCATTTGCAATAGTAATTTTTTGAAGATCGTCAATTTTAGGGCCATCCTCTCCTACTCCCAATTGATTTTGGGATGTTTGGAAATTATCGCTTTCTTTAACTTGAAGTGCAAATTTTTGAAAAGCAGTTTCATCTAAATCTTGCCCAGCAATTACCGAAGTTATTTGTTCTCGACTACTTGGTTGTTGTCTAAGTGCACTTTGTGGTATAGCAATTTTTTGTTGACCTTGTTGAGTTTTAGCTGAAGATAAATCTTTTGGAGATTCTAAATTTTGTTGTTGATTTTGGGTTTGATTTTGATCTTGGGTTTGAGTTGATAACTCGGTTGGTGATTGGGCTGGGATTTGGTTTTGGGTTAAAATTGAGGTTTGTTTCTGATCTTGATCTTGGTTTGCAGGTAAGGTTTGAGTTGGTAATTGGGTTAGTGATTCGATTGGTGATTGGATTGATTCTAATGGTGATTGAGAATTAGGCGATATATCACTTAAATTTTGAACTATAGTTTGCCCTTGAGTTGAAGCTTGAGTTGTAGCTTGAGTTATAGATGGATCTATAGCTTGATGAGATATATTTTGATCTTGGATTATAGCTTGATCTTGAGTTATCACTTGATTTTGAATTTCAGCTTGAGGTGAAATTTGATTTGGTTGTGGAATTTCATTTGGTTGAGAATTTAATTGAGAATCTTGAGTTGAAGCTATTGGATTTTCTAAATTAACTTGATGATCAGAAGAAGAGTTGACAGTATTAATTGCAAGATCTACTGGTTTTAAATCAAGTGTTAAATCACTTTGCAAAGGTAATTTAACATTTAAATCTGTATCTGGGTTACTAAGCAATTCTTCGCTTGGTTTTACAACTGGTTCTTCGCTTGGCTTATTAATTGCGATATTGTCAGCTGATTTTGATTCAGAAGTTTGTTGATCTAATTGCAAATTTAATTCTGAAGTTTGTTGATCTAATTGCAAATTTAATTCTGAATTTTCTTGAATTAATTGCTGATCTAATTGCAGATTTTGTTGAGCTGGTGGAGTTTTTTGATCTGCAGGTTTATTTAAATCTAAATCGGAAATTTGTAAAGAACTATTATCTTGATCATCATCTTTTTTAGCTGATGAATTTTGACGATCTAGATTGGACATTACTTGATTGGACATTATAGCATCAATATCTGGAACTGCAGTTGAAAATAGATCAGCATCTGGATTTTTTTCAGCAAGTGATGACTCTGAATTTGGCAATTGCTGAGATTGTAAATTTTGCTCAGATTGAAAAGACTGAGAATTTTGCCGAGGTTCTAAGGATTTTAAAAATTGCTCAACTTCAACAGATGCTGTAAAATCTGGTGATTTATTTTCTTGATCAATTTTTTTATCAACTGGTGATTGATCTGGTGAAGCTTTATTTAACTGATCCAATCCAGATCCTAATGAAGAACTTAGATCATTTTGTTGATTTGTTTGTTGAGCTGTTTGCTGATCTGCTTGCTGAATTTTTTGTTGATCATTTTCTTGAGCTGAAAGTTCAGCCGATTTTTTTTGATCACTATTTAGTTGCAAATCATCAGGGGAACTTGTTAGATCAAAGCTTGCTAAAGATTGTTTAGTATTTGTTAAATCATTAGAACCAATATCAGAGCTTGGGCGTGATGAATCGTTACTAGATCCAGTTAAATCTGGATTTGATTTTCCAGAATCTCCAGCTCCTTGAACACTCATTTCTGCAAAACCTGCAAAATCCATACTTGGCAATGTTCTATCAGGATCAGGTAGGCCTTGCTCTTGACCTTTGATTTCACTTTGATTATCATTACTCATAGCACTAAATTAGCAATATTATTAAAAAACATTAGCGAAAATTTAAGCCAAAAAAATTTATAAACCAAAGAAATTACTTGCTTTGCAAATATTTTTTATATTCTGCTTCATCCATAGCTTCCGACAAATCTTCTAAATTAGTGAATTTAACTTTAGCAATCCATCCATCTTGGTAAGTTGAATTATTGATTAATTCAGGAGCTGAATTTAAGTTGTCATTAACAGCAACAACTTCCCCTGCAACTGGAATATAAACATCACTTGCTGATTTAGAAGACTCAACAACTGCAAATGCGTCATGTTTATTATATTTATTTCCAATTTTAGGAAGCTCAACATAAACTAACTCGCCCAATGCCTCAGCAGCATATTGAGTAATACCAATTGTGGCAGTATCACCTTCTATTTTTACCCATTCATGATCTTTAGTATATTTCATATATTTTATTAATTTAGATTAAAAGTTAATTTTTCTGTTAAAAATTATTTAACAAAATAGTTTTTGTTATTTTTTAATGGCTTTAGTTTTAGCTTCAACAAAATTTATTGAACTAATTTCAGCATTGATTTCGCGATCACGAATAACAACGCTAACTTGATCACCAATTTTAACTTGCAAAGGGTCAAAATAACCTTGACCGATTGAAATTTTTAGGGTTGGTGAAAAACCGCCACTGGTTAAAACACCAATTTTTTTTCCGTCTTTACGAACCTCACAACCTTCGCGAGCAACTCCGCGATCCAGAAGTTTAACACCCATTCTTTTACGTTTAACACCATTAGTTTTTTCATTTAAAACCCTTTTTGCACCAATAAAACCAGTATTGGTTTTGCTTATAACCCATGAAATTCCAGCTTCAACAACCGAGGTTGAATCGTCCAAATCATGACCATATAACGGATAACCCATTTCTAAGCGCAGTGAATCTCTTGCCCCAAGACCAATTGGCTTTACTTCGCTATGAGCTGATAAATCAAGCCAAAATTTTTCAACTAAATTATTTTCAATACTCACCTCAAAACCATCTTCTCCAGTATATCCAGTTCTTGAAACAAAAATTTCTTGCCCAGATTTAAGCTTGAAAAAACCTAAATGCATATATGCCAAATCAGCTAAATTACCTGAATTTGCTAAAAGTTTTGATAAAACCTCTTGGGCTTTTTGCCCTTGAATAGCAATTAGTGATCGCTCAGTTAATTCTTCAAATTTTAAATTATTGGCAAGATTTTTACGAATCCAATTCGCATCTTTTTCTTTGCAACCTGCATTAAGAACAATGAAGAATTTTTGATCATTAATTTTGGTAATAATCAAATCGTCAATAATTCCACCATCTTCATTAGTTAAAACTGTATATTTTGCTTGAAAATTTTGACTTAAAGAAAAATCGGTTGGAGTAATTGTTGAGAGGAATTTTATAACATCAACTCCCTCAATAAAAAATTGTCCCATATGCGAAACATCAAAAATTCCAACATTGCCTTGACGAGTCCATTCATGCTCTTTAAGCATGCCATCGCTATATTGAACAGGCATGTCGTAACCTGCGAATTCAACCATTTTTGCACCTTGCAAGCGATGAGTTTGATTTAATGCTGTAGATTTCATAAAAAGAAGTTTGAAATTATTAAAAATTTTAAAGGTTTAAAACAAAGATCCAAAAAAGCTATTTATTCAACAGCTGGAACGATTGGAGCTCTACTAGGAGCAATTTTATTTTCTTGCTTTAAAGAATTAATTTTTGCCTTGCCAGATTTATCGGCATTTTTATCATCAGCTTTTTCATCTAAATTTTCTTCTTTAGATTGCAAAGCATTTGGCTCTGAGGCATTTTGCTCTTTTGAAATTCTTTCCAGATCCTGAGAAATCGCTTTGCTTTTAACATTAGAAAGTGAGGCAAGAATTAAACAATTGAGCATAAAAATGCCAATTAAAATCATAGTGATTTTTGAGAGGATCGAAGCAGTAGCTTTGCCAGAAACAACTGAATTTAAACCTCCCGAACCTCCTCCTATTCCGCTCAGCGAATCGCCATCTGATTTTTGAAGCAAAACCAGAATTATCAGGACAATTGCGATAATTATTTGTAAAATTAGTAAAAAAAGTTGTAAACCTTCCATTGCGATAATATTTTTAATTAATTATTTTTTTAAAAAATTTTACAAGCTTAAACAAATTAATTCAACAGATTTATTAAGAATTTTTATTGTTTAGTTATTTGTTTTTACTAAAATTATCTGGGCTTGTAAAATTAACAAAACTGAATTTTAAAAATAAATGAATAATCACAGTTCTAATCTTACGAAATCTCCAGCTATAAAAATTCTTACGCAAAGCAATTTGGCACAAAATGCTGAAAAATTAATTGCTGATCTAGGCTATGATTTAAAAGATTGTTTATTGGTTAGCGATAAAAAAATTTGGCAAAAATATCGTAGCAATTTTGGCAAAAAATTCTTTCAAAATGTTGGTGAAATATTAATTTTAACAGATCCTATTGCTGATCAACATTTTGTAGATAAAATAGTAAAATTTGTTGATAATAAACAACTTATAATTGCTTTAGGAAGTGGAACTATTAATGATTTATGCAAATATAGTTCATTTTTAAGACGTAAAAAATATTTAGTTTTTAGCTCTGCTCCATCAATGAATGGCTATGCCTCAGCCAATGCTTCAATTAGCATTAATAATCACAAAAAAACACTGCAAGCTCATAGTCCATTAGCAATTTTTAATGACTTAAATATTTTAAAAACTTCACCACTTAAAATGATCAAAGCTGGATTAGCTGATGCAATTTGCCTTTACAGCTGTTGGTTTGATTGGAAATTATCAAATCTTATTTTTAAAACTAAGTTTGTTGATCAATCAATTAAAATTCAACATGATTTATGGTTAAATTTTTTCAAAAATTATCAAAAATATGAAATCAAACAAAGTCAATTTATTGGCATATTAATTGATATTTTAATTACCTCTTCACAATCAATGAATATTGCCAATGGTTCTTACCCTGCTAGTCAAAGCGAACATCTTATTGCTCATAGTCTAAGCATGAAATATCCTCAAAAATTAAAAAATATTTTACATGGTCAATTAATTGCAATCACAACTCATTCAAGCTTTGAATTACAAAAAATTATTTTAGAAAAATTACAAAAAAATCAATTAGCGATACAAATAACCGCTAAAAATTCACAAATATTATTGCAAAAATTCTTCGGCAAAAAAATTGCTCTTGAAGCAATTGCAGAGTTTAAACAAAAAGAACTTTCAGCTAATAAAATTAAAAAAATTAATCAAGAAATTAAAAATAACCAAAAATTAATTTATCAGGAATTAAAAGAGATTTATGAGCATAATCAGATGGTTAGCAAAATAAATAAACATTTCAGAATTTCTCACGATATCAAACAACTTAAAATCTCTAGACAACAATATTTCCAAGCACTAAGCCTAGCAAAATATATTCGTAATCGTTTTAGTTGTTTGGATTTTTTTTAAAATAGTTTTAAAAAACTATTCGAGATATTTGATTTTAGATTCTTTAATTGCTTGCTCGTTAAAATCTTCTAAGGCTTTTTTGATTAATCCCTGGGTCAATGCTTCTTTAGATTTTTCAAAAGACAATATTTCGGCTTTACGTTCATCAACAAATTTGATTATTAAAAAACGATTAGCACTTAGAATTGGTTTTGAAATTTGTCCTTTTTTTAACTTTTTTAATGAGCTCAAAATTTCCGCTGGCAAGGCATCTTCAATGATATAACCAAGATCTCCACCCTTTTTAGCGGTATCTTTATCAACAGATTTCTTTTTAGCAATATCGCTAAATTTTTGCGGATTTTTAAGCAATTTTTCATAAATTTCATCAGCTTCTTTTTCATCTTTTACAGCGATATAACTAAAACGATAATCTTTTTTATTGGCTAACTTGCTTGCTAATTCTTGATAATTTTTTTTGAGATTCTCTTCACTTTTAATTTGATTGGCAATATGAAGATAAAGCTTTTGTTTAAGCAATTCAGTTTCAAAAAGCTTAAGAGCTTCTAGATAGTCTGAATCATTATTTAATTTTAATTCTTTGGCTTTTTGATAAGAAACATCATTTATTACAACCTCGTTAATGATAATTTTTTTTTGCTCTTTAGTTAGATCGTCAAAAGCAATTTTTTTTAATTTTTCATCTCGAGAAGTAATTTTATTAAACTCTCTTTTAACCTGCGAAAGCTTGATATCTCCCCCTGCAAATGTTGCTAATATCAAATCATTATTATTGACAATACTTTTGTTTGACGAAGTTAGAAAATTATTTTTGCAAGAGCTAATTAGAGCTAAAAATAAAAAAAGAATTAATTTGTTTTTAATAGTGGTAGTCATAATTTATTTTTTTTAGTTTATAATTAAATATTTTGTTAATATTATTTTTTTTTGCAAGTTAATTTAAATTTTTTATCAATATTTTCTTTCAAATTCACCATTAACACTTCCAACCACTTGATTTGCTTGAGTGTTTTGCTTAAGAAGCATTTGTTTTAAATTTTCTTCATTTAAATTCTTTGCCTTAGCCTGCAGACTATTAACAGAAGGGATATTTACTGATTTTATTCCAAGAGTTTTTTCGATAATTACTTTTGAAATTTTTGAACCAGATGAGATCACCGGTGCAACAGTTTGGGCTATAGCTTTACCAATCCCAGAAGGGCTAATTACTGAAACTGATTTTGCTTGAGAATTATCAAGATTCTGAGTAACAGCTTCCTGATTTGAACTTGCCAGAGAGTTGATAATATCATTGGTGTTTTTGGCAATTTGTTTGACCTTACTAGCTAAAAAATTTTCTTCAGATGTTTTAACTTTTGCTAAATCAGAATTTTTTTGATCATTTTGCTCTGATGGCTGAATTGAGTTATTGTTATTAATAATTTTATTCTTCACAACTGCAATAATATTGTTAGCAATTTGATTATTTTTTTCCTCAATTTTAGTAATATTTTCAACAGTTTGGTTATAGCGAAGAGGAGAAGAAAAATTTAATAGTGTTGTAAGTTTTATCAACTTCAAATTTTTTTTGAGTATCGCTGGCATTAATTTGAGCAGGGGTGATTTCCAAAGATAAATTTTCTTTATCGCGCTGAAAATTTAGTTTTGATAAATTATTTTTTTCAATTTTTTTATCAAGCAACTTCCAGCCAAGTTGATTAAGGGTTGAAAGATAAAATTCGAGCAAGTCTTGCGGATTATTTTCAAAACTATAAATCACCGAAGAAATACTACCAACATTTGAGTCAAAGCCGATATTATCTTCGTTAATTTTATGCATTGCACTCAACAAAGCAATATCACGACTACCTTCCACAAAAACATTTTCTTGAACTTTAATTTTTGCTGAATTTATTTTAAAATAACTACAACTGGTAATCATTAAAAACATTAAAAAACTAATAACTATCTTCATAAAATATAAAATTATTTTTGACATTTTTGGCAATAAAAACTGGCTCGACCATTTTGCACAATACGAGTAATTTCAGTATCGCAAACCCTGCAAGGCAAATTAGCCTTGTCATAAACCAGATGATTATTTTGAAAATTGCCAAGATTACCCTTGGCATCATGATAATTGGCAATAGATGAACCTTTTTGCTCAATAGCATTGCTAATAATTTTTTTTATCGATGCAACAAGTTTTTTTAATTCATTATCATTCAGTGAATTGGCTGATTTAGTTGGCAATATTTTGGCATCAAAAAGTGATTCGCTAGCATAAATATTGCCAACTCCAACAACAATTTGATTATCCATAATTGCCGTTTTGATATTCAAAGTTTTTTTGGCTAATTTAGCTTTTAAATATTGAAAATTAAACTGCGTAGATAATGGCTCAACAGCAAGTTTAACAAGCATTTTATGCTGTGATAAATTTTTATTAGCAATTAAATCAACAAAACCAAAACGCCTTGGATCATTGAAAACAAGCCATTGTTGATTAGAAATTTGGCAAGCAAAGTGATCATGTTTTAATTGTGAAAAGCTGTTAACAATCGATAATCTTCCACTCATTCCTAAATGAATTATTAAAGTATGTTGATTGCTAAGTTCAATTAATAAATAACGCGCTTGACGCTTAACTTGATTGATCTTAACGTTGATCAAGCTTTGCAAATCAACATTTGATTCAAGGCGCATTTTTTTATCAGAACGATATATTGCAATAATTTTTTGCTGATGTAGAATTTCTAAATCGCGTCTGATCGTTTCAACTTCAGGAAGTTCAGGCATAATTTTATTAAAATATTTTCGAATTAGTTTTTTAATATTATCTTACTAACAAGATAAATTTCAAACTATAATTTCTCGCTAATTTTATGAAAAAAAATCATCAAGATTTATCAGCTATTGAGCCTGAATACACGTACAACCTTGAGCTTCCAAATCATATCAAATCAAACAAAGTTTTATTGCATAGCTGTTGTGCACCTTGTGCTGGTGATTTAATGAAAAGAATGATTGCCTCAAATATCGACTTAACGATCTTTTTTTACAATCCCAATATTCACCCCAAAAAAGAATATGAAATTCGTAAAAACGAAAATATTCGCTATGCGCAAAAACTTGGCATTAAATTTGTTGACGCTGATTACGATGTGCAAAATTGGTTTTCAAGAGCCAAGGGCTTGGAACATTCCCCTGAAAGGGGTGAGCGCTGCACCAAATGTTTTGATATGCGTTTTGAGCGCACTGCCCTTTATGCTTTTGAAAATGGTTTTGAAATTTTTACTTCATCACTAGGCATTTCTCGCTGGAAAAATATGGAGCAAATCAATGATTGTGGAATTCGCTGTGCTAAAAACTACTCAAACCTTACTTATTGGACTTATAACTGGCGAAAAGCCGATGGTGCTAAACGGATGTATGACATTGCCAAAGAAGAAAATTTTTATAAACAAGAATATTGCGGATGCATCTATTCACTAAGAGATACCAACGCTTGGCGAGTGAAAAATAATCGCGAACAAATAAAAATTGGTGAAGAGTTTTATGAAAAAAAACTCGTTGCTAATGAGGATTCTTAGGTTCGAGGTTTTAAAACTACTTAATTTAAATAGGCCTCTAGTTTAAAACCTTGGGACAAAAAAACTTAACTAAAAACCGATCAACCAAATTATAAAAATTAATAATAAATTTATTATAAAATTTGGAGCGGGTGAAGGGACTTGAACCCTCGACACCAACCTTGGCAAGGTTGTACTCTACCACTGAGCTACACCCGCATAATTTTTTAAACAAGTTCAACTTGCTTAATTAAACTTTAAGCGTTAGAAAATTTTATCGTTAAAAAAATAATTTGCAATGTTGAAAAAATAAATTATTATTGGCAAATTAATAAAGCTTTAAAACATTGATTTTACTGAAGTTAACAATGATTTTAAAAAAATGATTCCCAAAAAATTATTTAAAAATTTTCAAAAATTATTTTTCTTAGAAATTTAATAATTCAATCAAACTAAATTTTATGCTTAAAACAATCATCAAAAAATTTCCGGTAATTGGCTATTTAGCTATTATTCTTAGCCTGACTTCATGCGTTGAAACTGTAGTTGTTGCGTCACTTAGTGGTGGAGCAGTTGCCATTCGTGAAAAATCAATAAACAATACTCAAAAAGATGTTTTAATAGCCAGTAAATTAGGAACAACTTTTTTTGCCAATGGCTTGAAAAATCCCGGAAATTCGGTTGATATTTCGGTCAATGAAGGTCGAGTTTTGTTGACAGGTATTGTGCGAAGCCCAAACAAAGCCAAGCTTGCCCAAGAATATGCGTGGAAGGTTGATAATGTTAAAGAAGTTATTGATGAAATTCAAATTCGTCAAGATAGCTTAAAAGCTAGAGATTTTTCTTCAGCTTTTATCGATTATCTTATCACTTGGCAATTAGAAAGCAAATTATTGTTTTCAAGCAAAGTTCATAGCATTAATTATAAAATAACCACAGTCAATAAAACCGTTTATTTACTCGGAATTGCTAATGATAATGCTGAAATGCAAAATGTTTTAGATCAGGCTTCGAAAATAAAAGGGGTCAATAAGGTTGTTAACCATCTGTTATTAATCAATGATGCCAAAAGAAAATAACAATCAAATTATAACTTTTGGGTGCAGGCTTAACGCCTTTGAATCGCAAGCTATTAAACAGGCAATTGATGAATCTGCGCAAGAAAATTTAATCGTTTTTAATTCTTGTGCAGTAACTGCTAAAGCTGAAAAAGATGTAATCAGCTCAGTAAAAAAAGCTCGTAAAAACAATCCCCATGCTAAAATTATTTTAACTGGTTGTCTTGCTCAAATTAATCCGCAAAAATTCGCACAAATGCCTGAAATTGATTTGGTTTTGGGCAATAGCGAAAAGTCTTTGGCACAAAGCTATGATTTTTCTAATCAACAGTCTGTTACAAATAACCAAAAACAACCTAATCAAACAGTAAATATTGAAAACTCACAACATGCAATAAAAAACAATAATTCCCATCAAGACCAAATTTTTAAAGAAGAAATAACTAAACAAAATATTTTTTTTGAAGAAAAAAATAGCCAAAAAATTAAGGTCAATGACATCATGTCTATCAAGGATACTGCTCCGCAATTGGTGAGTTATTTTGATGATCAAACTCGAGCTTTTTTAGAAATTCAAAATGGCTGTAATCATCGTTGCACTTTTTGCATAATTCCTTATGGACGAGGCAATTCGCGCTCAGTTCCTTTGGGAGTAATTGTTGAGCAAGCCAAAAAAATGCTTGCTAATGGTCATCGCGAAATTGTTTTAACTGGAGTTGATATTTCAGATTACGGCAAAGATTTGCCCTCACCTATGAATCTTGCACAAATGATCAAAAGGCTTTTAAAAATGCTTCCTAATCTTGAGAGACTTAGATTATCTTCGGTTGATGTTGCAGAGTTAGATGATGAATTTTTAGAAGTTTTAAAAAACGAAGAGCGTTTAATGCCATATCTGCATTTAAGTGCACAATCAGGTGATGATTTAATTCTTAAAAGAATGAAAAGAAGACATACCAGGCAACAACTTTTGCAATTCTGTCAAAAAGCACAATTAGCCAGACCAGACATTACATTTGGTGCTGATCTAATCGCTGGTTTTCCAACTGAAACTGATGAGATGTTTGATAATTCGCTAAAATTAATTGAGCAAGCCAATTTAATTTTTACCCATATTTTTCCTTTTTCGCCAAGGCTTGGTACACCTGCTTACAAGATGAAACAACTTGATAAAAAAACTATCAAAAATCGTGCCAAAATTTTACGTCAAAAAGGTCAGGAGCAATTAACAAAATTTTTAAACCAACAAGTTGGCAAAACTTTTGAAGTGCTAGTGGAGAAAAATAATCTTGGCAAAACCAAAAATTTTCTAAATGTTAGGATCATAGAAAACACTGATTTGATCACCGAAGAATTCACCACCAAACAACCAAAATCTCACCATCATAACTCTGCATCAAACTCATCACCAGCAAATGGCAACACTAAAATTTTAGCAAAAATAATTGGTAACAACGATAAAGAATTATTAGCTTATACCATTTCAAATCAATATTCAAGTTGATGAAGGTTTCTAGCAAATTTAACAATAAATTTTCTAATATTTAAATTTTTAATTAATTATAAAACTTTTTTTATATGTTTGAGTAATAATTAATAATCACTGTTAATGTTAGTGATTTTATTTTTTAAATATCAAGATTAACTACCTTTAAAGCATTTTCTTGGATGAACTCTCTTCTAGGCTCAACAACATTGCCCATTAATACTGAGAAGGTTTGATCAGCTTCGTCGAATTGATCAATTTTAACTTGTAAAAGAGTACGATTAGAAGGATCAAGAGTAGTTTCCCAAAGCTGTTCAGCATTCATCTCACCCAAACCTTTAAAGCGTTGAAATGAAACGCCCTTTTTACCAATTTCCATCACCAAATCCATTAACTCGCAAGGTTTAGCAATCTGATATTTTTCTTCACCACGATTGAAGCTCACAGGCTTTGCAAAATCTTCACCAATTTGCTCAACCAATTGGGCAATTACTGCAATTTCTGGCAAATCAAAATATGATTTTTTAATTGCGTAATTAGTTTTCACGCCACGAGTTTCTTTAATTAATTCGATTTCGCTTTGCTCAGAAATTTCGCATTTCCAAGTGGTTTGCTCATCGCAATTTTCATTGAAAATTTTTTCAATTTTTGTGATCAAACTTTTGGTTTTTGAAGCATTGCCAATCCACGCTTTATTAAAAACTTCGGCTAATGCTAAATTCTGGGCAATATCAACAGGCATAACCCTTAACAGCGAATTTATCAAATGACTAAATTTAGAAATTTTACCAATAAAATCATTGAGATCTGCACCACTGCGATCTTCTTTTTTACTTTTTAAAACTGCCGAATTCAAAGCATTTTGAATTAAATAATTTTGCAAGGCTTGTTCATTTTTTAAATAAACCTCACTACTTCCCTTTTTGACCTTGTAGAGCGGAGGTTGAGCAATGTAAAGATAACCATACTCAATTAATTTGGGCATATGGCGAAAGAAAAAAGTCAGCAATAAAGTTCTAATATGCGAACCATCAACATCGGCGTCAGCCATGATAACAATTTTATGGTAACGAATTTTTGAAGGATCAAAATCTTCATTGCCAATTCCCGTTCCAAGAGCAGTAATGATTGTTCCAACCTGTTCTGAAGATAACATTTTATCAAACCTTGCTCTTTCAACATTGAGAATTTTTCCACGAATTGGTAAAATTGCTTGGAATTTTCGATTTCTTCCCGACTTGGCCGAACCACCTGCCGAGTTCCCCTCAACAATGAATATTTCACTTAAAGCTGGATCTTTTTCTTGGCAATCAGCTAATTTTCCTGGGAGATTTGAAACCTCTAAAGCTGATTTTCTTCTTGTTAATTCTCGAGCTTTACGTGCTGCTTCACGAGCTTGCGCTGCTTCTAAAGCTTTGGCAACAATTGCTTTGGCATCGCTTGGACGCTCTTCAAACCACTGCGCTAAGCGATCATTAACCCAAGCTTCAACATGAGTTCTAACTTCCGAAGAAACTAATTTATCTTTAGTTTGTGAAGAAAATTTTGGATCAGGAACCTTGACCGAAAGCACTGCCGTTAAACCCTCGCGAACATCTTCACCACTTAAAACAATTTTTTCTTTTTTAAAAAGTTTATTGTCAGTAGCATAATTGTTGATGGTTCGCGTCAACGCTGCTTTCATTCCTGCCAAGTGAGTTCCACCGTCTCTTTGACGAATATTGTTAGTAAAACACAAGACATTTTCGTGATAGCTATCATTCCATTGCATAGCAATTTCCATGCTAATTCCGCTAGTTTTATCACTGGCAATTAAACTAACAGTTTGATGCAAAGCATTTTTACTTTTATCTAAAAATTTAACATAAGCTTCCACCCCTCCTTCATAAAGCAAAACCGCTTCTTTTGGATCTTCACTGCGTAAATCTTGTAAAATAATTTTTACTCCCGAGTTTAAAAAAGACAACTCACGAAGCCTTTGCTCAAGTGTTGAATAGTTGAATTCCAAAACATTTGAAAAGGTTTGGTTTGATGGATGAAAAGTAACTTCAGTGCCTTTTTTTCCTTGGGCTTCGCCAGAAATTTTTAATGGTGATACTGCAACGCCATGCTCAAAACGCATAGTATGTTCTTTGCCATCACGCCAAATTTTTAATTCCAACCAATCAGATAAAGCATTGACCACCGATACACCCACCCCGTGCAATCCCCCTGAAACTTTATAAGAATTTTGATCAAACTTACCGCCAGCATGCAGTTGAGTCATAATCACCTCAGCAGCCGAAACACCTTCATCTTTGTGAATATCAACAGGAATTCCCCGACCGTTATCACGAACCGTAACCGAACCATCAGCATTTAAAACAACATTGACCTCATTACAATGCCCAGCTAATGCTTCATCAATTGCGTTATCAACAACTTCATAAACCATGTGATGCAAACCGCTACCATCATCGGTATCGCCAATATACATCCCCGGACGCTTACGAACTGCTTCTAAGCCTTTTAAAACCCTAATCGAATCAGCACCATATTCTGCACCAAGATTTTCATTTTCCAAATTAGTATTCTCTTGTTTTTTAGCCATTTCTTGCATTTTATTATTTATTATTAATTGCAGTTAATTTTAGTTAACTGTTGATTGTTATTGCTAAGATTAGATAATTTAAATAATTTTTCATAAATCATTAAACTCCCCTCCAGATCAAATATGCCAAATATGATATTAAAGATGATATCAAAGATTATTTGCGTTGTTAAAACTTAAATTATTATAAGTTTTCAAAACTTAAAATAAAGAACTTTTTTTGAAATTTATTTGCCAAGCTTAAGAAGAATGTTGGTAGCGGTTTCATCACTTTTAACCTTGATTTTTTGCTCATAGCTTTTGATATAGCACAAGGCGTTTTTTGAGTCCTTACAGTAATAAAATTTCCCTTGCAAAATGTAGTTTTTACCAGCT